>NZ_JAQMTM010000062.1:0-24765 GCF_028331085.1 Anabaena sp. CS-542/02 | reverse complement strand
TTCTCAAGTTAAGATTTACAAGAAAGACTACCGCTATCATTGCTTGGTTTTCGCGTTGGCAATAGTCTTAATTCAATACTTGATATCGTATTATATATCAAGTGGGCGATTTTCTTAACTCACTTATGTCAATGCTTGTCCACATAAGTATACTTTTGTCTATAAAATAGTCAGCTTAGGACTAGCTCTACTAATTCGGCTAAGATTAATTCCTAGCATCACCGTTAGTTTTATGGTGGATATTTACAGCAGTATTACATTGACACTCCCCACGCCTAAAGCCAATTGGCTGCGGTAGTTTTGCGCAATTTACGGGTGAGATGCTAGTAGGATTTAAGCTGTTGAGAAATCCATTGCAAGTAGGCTTGCGAACCGGCAACAATAGGTAAAGCTATGATTTCTGAGACCTCGTAAGAGTGGAGTTCCCGAATTTTGGCTTCCAAACTGGAAAATAAGGCCAAATCAGTTTTAATCAGCAACTGCCACTCGTACTCTTTGTATATTTCTCCTTCCCAAGAGTAAATAGAATGGATTGGCAACAGACTGACACAGGCAGCCAGTTGAGCTTCTACAAGGGCATTAGCAATTGTTTCTGCCTCCTGCTTGTTGGCAGTTGTCACCAGCACTACACCATAATGAGCAGGTATCTCCATAAATTTTAGACCATAGACAGAGAGTACACCTGACCATCAATCAACAGTCGCGTAATCCCCTTGGCTTGGAGATGAGTACTAGCCTTATGTAGTACTTTACTATCGGGAACTTTAATTACGCGATCGCGCTTGGTAGAGAAGCGCTTTGCGACTCGATGGTTATCAAATACTGGCAAAGTTCTTTGCAAGGTTTCTAAGTTAGGAATTTGTCCCAAGTCGCCAAAATCCTTCAGAGGTCGGGTAATTAACTCCGAGCATCTATCAATTACCAAATAACAACTTTTTGGCAACTGTGCTGCGGAAAATGGCAAGACTTGGACAGCTAGCTCATTCACCCTTCGTCTTGTAACTAAAGGCATTGAATCCTCTAGATCCTCCTCCTCCTCCTCATAGTCGTCCTCGTAGTCTTCCTCGTCTAAATCATCCTCTAAATCTGACAAATCCTCTGACTCATCTAGCAAATCCTCGACTAGCATGTGGGAAATAACACTTACCTGAGGATGTTCTTCCTTTAACAGGGGAGCAGGAATACCGTCCAGTTCACCGGGCTGGGGTTCGACTATTTCTAATCGCTTTGCTGTACGTAACTTTGGTTTCTCTTCTGCCGAAGAACGCCGACGGACTCGTCTTATAGAGGGGCTGAGATCCTCCTCTTCCTGCGGTTGGCGTTCTTCGAGCACCGGTTTTTGCGGGGAGATATCTGGTAATCTCAAGCGAGGGATTGCTTTTTCCTGCCTTGGCAGATCTGGCTCCGGCTCTGGTTGAGTTAAGAAAGGTAACTGGGTGTAACTTACCTGCGCCCGACCTTCAGGAGTCCTGGCTGCACGTTTGAGAGAAACCAGATATTCATATTCATCTTCTGGTAAGGTGCTTTTGAGTAGGCGACTAATTGTCGAGTTACTTACACCATAACGTTCCGCCAAAGTTGATGTTGTTTCGGCACTTTCTCGATATAACTTGAGAATTTCTTGTTTGTCAGGCTCTGTTAATTTTCTCACGGTAGACACCAAATTTTCTAAGCTCGTTTGCGACCGCGCTCCTGCGGAGTTCGGCTAAAGGATGGGTTATCTTCTAGGACAGAGCCCATAGGACATAACACTCCACTAAATACCCAAAACACTTCTAGCATTTCTCCACTTTGATAGTTTGACCCTTGAGCATACTTAAACCATATATCTGCAATGTAGATCCAAAAAGCGGCCTGTGCAACCATTCTCCAATATTTGACGGATTTTCCCGCCAAAAATGCCATTAGCCTTCCCAGAGGCAATAATTAATAAAACCACATCGTCGAGTACCTCAAACCAATTGAAGCTACCAACTAGAGGCTTTGAGGGTGCTGTCTGTTCCATAGAAATCCACCATACTACTAACAAGGTAGCAAACCTTGCAATGTCTGAGACAATGAGCAACTGGAATTTTTCTAAATTTATACTTTGGGAAGCCAAACCTAAAATCATCCTTACGTCAAGGGAAATATAAGTCAGCATAAAACAACACATCAATAATGGACACATCTAGTTTTTGGTCTATAATTATTTCTGTGTAACCGAAAATTAGCCCTCCCAAGAAATAAGAAAATATACTAGTGGCAAATCCATGCCAAATATTGAGTGAGTATTTGCAGGCGACGCCAATTCTTCCAGCATAAAACACTGACACCCAAGTAAGCCAAGACTTCAAAAATATTTTCACCAATGAAGTAGGAGTCAGTAGGGCTTGCTCTGTCTGTGGCTATAAACCCACTGTATTTGATCTGCTGACCCAAAGAAAACTTCCACATCTGTGATTGTCAACCCTTATCCACCCCATGGGGTTTCTCGTGAGATCAAAGCGTTTTTTTGGCATCCACAATTTTCATTTGCTTTTTGGTACTAGATGATGATACAATCACGAAAGTGATTTCGTAAAAAGCTACTATGCTAGCTTGGGCGCGTAACTCAGTTGGATAGAGTATCCGCCTTCTAAGCGGACTGTCGCAGGTTCGAGTCCTGCCGCGCCTGTTCATTTAGGCAATACATTCTACTCATGAATGTAGATACACAACAAATCGCCATATTGCTGCGGCTCAAGCAAGCAGAAATCGTGGCTTTAGTACCCTTGGGCAGAAGTCAAACGACTGGGTTTTGAAAATGATCAATAAAAACTTGGAAAAGCCTTCTAGTATTGTTTTTTTGATGCTGATGGTATTTTGCCTTACTGTCGCACTTGTGGCTGAACCCGCTTGGGGTGAGGAATCTGCCCAAAATGCGGCTGGGTTCGATGCCCAAATGTTATTGCGAAATGCTTTACAGTGGATAGATGGTATTGGTGCTGTGGGAGCATTAGCATTTATCCTACTTTATATTATTGCCACGGTCGCCTTCTTGCCAGGGTCAATCCTTACTCTTGGTGCAGGTGTTGTGTTTGGTCTGGTTATGGGTTCGATCTACGTCTTCATTGGTGCCACTATAGGAGCCACAGCCGCTTTTTTAGTTGGACGCTATTTAGCCAGGGGTTGGGTTGCTAAGAAAATAGCAGGTAATCAAAAATTTAGGGCTGTTGACGAAGCTGTTGGTAGAGAAGGATTGAAAATTGTTTTGTTGACCCGACTCTCTCCTGTATTCCCCTTCAATCTTCTGAACTACGCCTATGGTGTTACCGGAGTTACCCTCAAAGATTACATTCTCGGATCTATTGGTATGATTCCCGGAACAATTATGTATGTTTACGTCGGTTCCTTGGCTGGTAATCTGGCCGCGATTGGTACCGTATCTCAACCTGATAACCCCGGTTTACAGTGGTTAATTCGGATTCTTGGCTTCATAGCCACGGTTACTGTGACAGTATATATTACTAAAGTTGCTCGCAAGGCTTTAGAAAATCAAGTATTAGATAAACAATCGTAAATATAGCATTTCCCATGCTCGTGATCTCCAAAGTTTTTTAGTTTTAGGGAACACACCGAACAGAGAATAAATTGGTGTGTAATTGATTAGACAGATAGGAAAAGCTTTAATGTCAAATTTACCACGGACAAAATTAACTATCCCACCAGCGGATGAACACAATCAGCAATTAGTTGCTCACGTTCATCCTCCCCATTGGGTCAATCCTCAACCTGTTGATTGTTACGACTTAGTTGTAATTGGTGCCGGTACGGCTGGATTGGTGGTAGCAGCAGGCGCAGCAGGTTTAGATGTGGGATTAAAAGTTGCTTTAATTGAAAAGCATTTGATGGGGGGAGACTGTTTAAATTTTGGTTGTATTCCCTCAAAATGTATGATCCGGTCTTCTCGTGTAGTGGGCGAAATTTGGGGTGGTGAGGCTTTTGGTATTCATACCTCACAACAGATACAAGTTGATTTTCCTCAAGTTATGGAAAGGATGCGAAAGGTGAGAGCAGGTATCAGTCATCATGATTCTGCGACTCGCTTTCGCAACCTTGGGGTTGATGTTTTCTTGGGAAGCGGTCATTTTGCCAGTGATAATATTATTGAGGTTGATAGCCAAAAAATCCGCTTCAAAAAAGCTGTGATTGCTACGGGTGCTAGAGCTATGCGACCCACAATTAAGGGACTGGAAGCGGCTGGTTTTCTCACTAATGAAACGGTATTTTCACTGACTGAACTCCCCAAACGCTTGGCTGTGATTGGCGGTGGACCTATTGGTTGTGAACTGGCTCAGGCTTTCCAGCGTCTGGGATCCCAAGTGATATTATTCCATAAGGATTCTCACATCTTAAATAAAGAAGATCCCGAAGCGGCAGAAATTCTGCAAAACTGTTTTATCAAGGAAAAAATACACTTGGTTTTAAATAGCCAAATAGATCATATCGAGAAGAGTATTGAGGGAAAAGTGATATATTTTCTCAGCAACGGCTCGCCGATGTCAATCACAGTGGATGAGATTTTAGTTGCTACAGGACGCATACCTAATGTCGAAGGTTTAAATTTAGAAGCAGTGGGAGTGGAATACAATCACCACCAGGGAGTGAAAGTTAATGACTATTTACAAACCACTAACCCCAAAATTTATGCTGCTGGTGATATCTGTATGAACTGGAAGTTTACTCACGCAGCTGATGCGGCGGCTCGAATTGTGATTAAAAATACTTTGTTTTCACCTTTTGGTTTAGGAAGATACAAACTTAGTAATTTAGTCATCCCTTGGGTAACTTATACTGACCCAGAAATTGCTCATGTGGGAATGTATGAACAGGAGGCTCAACAACAAGGTATAAAGATTAATACTATTAAGATTCCTTTTAGTAGTGTAGACCGGGCGATCGCAGATGGTGAAGAGGATGGTTTTGTTAAAATTCATCACCAGAGGGGTTCTGATACAATTTTAGGCGCAACAATCGTTTCTCGTCATGCTGGAGAAACCATCAGTGAAATAACCACGGCCATTGTCAATAAAATTGGTTTAAATGGTCTGTCTAATGTAATTCATCCCTACCCAACTCAAGCAGAAGCTATTAGAAAAGCGGCAGATACTTATCGCCGTACATTATTAACACCAACATCAAAACAATTCTTACGATGGCTGACAAGATTTTCCTAATTCTGTGGTGGCACTATCGCCCATTGATAAAATAGCTATATAGCCTTTTTCAGGCTCATGAAGTACACACCAATTCCCTATTCCCTATTCCCTATTCCCTGTTCCCTGTTCCCTAAAAGTGAAAAACTTTGTACCTCACGACCACTGCTAATACTATATTTTAACATCTTGAGTTAATTATAAGATTTTTGTAATTGCATCATTTTTTTAAATGCCCTATATTTTCTTTATTCGACAAAATCAAATCAATGAATTAATCAGGAGGCAATTATGTCATCCATTATCAATGTCACAGAAGCCACATTTAAAAAAGAAGTACTGGAAAGTGAAATTCCAGTCTTAGTGGACTTTTGGGCTCCTTGGTGTGGTCCTTGTCGGATGGTGTCTCCGGTTGTAGATGCGATTGCTGGGGAATACGCAGGACTGGTAAAAGTGGCGAAGTTAAACACTGATCAAAATCCCACCGTTGCTAGTCATTACGGTATTCGTACTATTCCGACGCTGATGATATTTAAGGGGGGAAGACAAGTTGATATAGTTGTGGGTGCGGTACTAAAACCTACCTTAATTGAAACTTTAGAGCAGCACATTCAAAAATGATAATTTAAGGTTGGTAAAAGTGGCGTGAGTTGGCTGTGTGTGTGAATTTTAAATTTGTGATCTCTGTGTAAACCTCATGTCAGTTGTGGGAGTGAGTTTGTATACTTGATTAACTTACCAGTTCTGATGATTGATAATTAACCAGAAGAAAATATCAAGTTTCGTAAATTGAGGTTTGAATATCATCAAGTTAGTGGTATCTTCAACATAAGGACGCAATAAACAACCCAGGGTAAATGACTGTGTGTCCCCCCGTCATACACCCAAGTGAATATCAGCAAATCAAAACCAAGTGGCGCTCAAAATCATGTTGCTCTTGTAGCCAAATCATATTGCTGATATTGCTAGATGCTCTGTAAACCTTATTTTTACCTCTCAAATAATTAACTTCAAGAATTGGAAACCTGTAAACCCATAAAACCCGGTTAAAAATCTAATCCTTAGATTTTTAACCGCTTTTAGTTGTTCTAATCTTTTTTCAATTCCACCCAATCCCGTAAAAGCCGGTTGACCTGTTCTGGTACCTCATCATGGGGACAATGACCTGCAGTCAGAAAATGTTCTGTTAGTTGAGGATAGTATTGACGAAACTTCTGGGAACGTTCTCTGGCATTCATCCAAGGGTCAGCTTCTCCCCACAATAATAACAGGGAACAAGTTAACTGTTTTAACAGCACATCAACTTTTTCCCCTTGGGGGGTGCTAAAAACGGAAACAAATACATCTAAAGCACCAGGATCATAAGCTGGTCGGGCAATTTCTGTTACTAATTGGTCTGTGACTGCACTGTGGTCTAGATAAACTTTTTTTAAGGTGCGGCGAATTACCCAACGTTGTCGTACATATTCAAATAACAGCAACTGGGCGAAACGTTGCTGAAAAGTCCACTTCACGGAATCACCTAAGAGTTTTTGTAACCCAGAAGGTTGTTTAGGGGGTTGAATTTGTGATTGTAATGCTTCAGGTTCAGAAATAGATGGGTTTTCGCTAAACGGTCCAGCACTGTTGAGTAAGACTAAACCGGCCGCAAGATCAGGAGATTTTGCTGCTACACACAAACAAGCATACCCACCCAGGGAGTTACCTGCTAGTATGGTCTTCTGACCAATAACTTCACTGATAAAATCAGCCAGTTGGTCGCGCCATAAATCACCGCTGTACTGGAGTTTCGGTTTTGCTGAACGCCCAAACCCTAACAGATCAATGGCAAATACTTCAAAATCTCGATACAGTCCTGTGATATTCTTGCGCCAGTGATCTGTGGATGCGCCAAAACCATGGACTAACAGCAAGGGTGGACGTTGGGGTTGTTTTTCTCCCCTGTGGACGTAGTATATATTATGACCCCGCCACTGCCAATATTGACCAGGAATGGGATTTGTAGAGGAAGCTGTGGTTAGTTGCATGATATAAGGAAATATTAAGTAGCTGTTAATAATTTAATTGTATTCCCCACCAGTCTGGTGACTAATGACCAATGAATAAAGTAGTAATTACAGGTAAAACTCAACTTCTAGGGGTAATTGGGTATCCGGTAGAACATTCCTTGTCACCAGTGCTGCATAATGCGGCGATCGCTGAATTAGGACTAGATTATATTTATCTGCCTTTACCAATTAAACCAGAAAATTTAGAGTTAGCCATAGCGGGTTTGGCTGCTATGGATGTTGTGGGTTTTAGCGTTACCATCCCTCACAAACAGGCAATTATGCCTTTATTATCAGAAATTTCCCCCATTGCCCAAGTTATAGGCGCAGTCAATACCGTTAGCCGTCAAAATCAGGGTTGGGTAGGTACAAACACGGATATAGAAGGTTTTATTGCTCCTTTACAGACAACCTATCAGCAAGACTGGAGCCAGAAAACAGCGGTCATTTTAGGCCATGGTGGAGCAGCTAGGGCGGTTGTAGCTGGTTGTCAGCAGCTAGGGTTGGCGCAAATTCATGTGGTGGGGCGGAATATGCACAAATTAGCTGAGTTCGGCAAAAGTTGGGGAGATTCACCCCTAGCAGCAAAATTGCAAATTCATCTCTGGGAAGACCTAGGAAAGCTAATTCCTCAAGCTAATTTGCTAGTAAATACTACCCCTGTGGGTATGTATCCCCACGTGAATCAGTCACCTGTGAGTCAAGAAGATTTGCAAAATTTATCACCGGGTGCGATCGCTTATGATTTGATATATATTCCTCAGCCTACACAATTTCTACAACAAGCGCAAAAAAAAGGCGCAATTGTCATTGACGGTTTAGAAATGCTTGTCCAACAAGGTGTAGCAGCATTAAAAATCTGGTTACAGCGGGATACTGTACCTGTCGATGTGATGCGCCAAGCAGTGCAAAATTACCTCGTTAGATAGAGTTATTTTTCTGGCCAGCGCCAATTATGGCGATTCCATGTGTATACACCTTGAATTTGGTACTCAGCACCATTGTAGAGGCGAACTACACAAGTAATAGATGAACCATCAGGGTCATCTATTTCATCAATTTGGACGACAATACAGGAAAACCATTCACGCTGACACAGACCATCGTCTTGTACCCATTCCCATAATCCATTGGCAATTTCAATGCGATCGCCTACTCTCAACTTGAGTGTATCCCCAGCCTCAGAATACTTATTAAAATGATATGATTGGACACGATTGAGCCAACCTAAACCGTAGCGTTGGCGAATAAATTGGACATTTCCCGAATTATGATCATTTAGCCAATCATTGAGTAATTGCACCTTCCAACTACAGTTTTCCTGTTCTTGGTTCTTAACAAACCGTAAAAAAGCTGTCAATTCTTCTGTAGAAAGTTCATCTAAGGGGTTACCCATATCTGATATCTTCAAGTTAGGGTCTCCCGGAATTTCCTCCACCACTCGCAGTAATATCTGCTTCTGCATATCAGTGAGAGGACAACCAGCTGCATCACAGCTGTTAAAAGCTGCTTGCAAGGCTGTTTCAATCTCATCTGGAGTCATAAGTTGATAGCAACTGTGGGTTTATTTACCCAATTATTACCTTTTCTGTCTCCAACTCATTAAGTTCAGCTAAGTTAATCTAGACAAAATTGCCGGCTGCGGTACAAATTTTAGTTAAGTTCGATGACACCAAACTTAAATATGAGAACACGAATTAATGTCATTTTTATATCTTTCCTGACTCTATTGCAATTTTGGGTATTTACACCTCCAGCTATAGCCCTAACACAGGTGAAACTATTTGATATATCTTATCAAGACTGTCCGGCAGAATTGGCAGCAGGATCGGTAATCAGCAGTGGTAGTGCGGCAGCTAACTGCTTTATTGTCACTGGTAAGGCAGAAAACGCTACTTATAAAACAGTATATGATGCAGATATATTTGGACGCATTTATGATGCCAACAATAACCCAGTGATGCAGAACCGCACTCGTCTGGGTTCTATCCCCGAAGTTCCGCCGGGTATTAGTGATTTTGCCATCAGGATTTCTGTAGCCGCGAATCAACCGGAACCCTTGCAGCTCAAACAGTTTAAAGCCTCTGGATTTAGCAGACAAGTTCGGCAATAATTATTAAGAATTAATAATATTCGCCCAAAAAGCAATGTAGAGACGATTGGAAAGGAACGTCTCTACAAAACTTTATATTTAGTTGGTATTTTTGCTAAAAAGGCTGTGCAAATGAAAGGGCGGTTAGGTTTCTTAGTAAGCCACCAATAAAATTCAGTGCTAAGAAGGCTAAGATAGGGGAGAAATCCATACCGCCCAATGGAGGAATAATTGAGCGGAAAAGATTCAGGTAAGGATCGCTGATTTGGGCTAAAGCCGCAAAGGGCTGATTGTACCAGTTGATTGTGGGGAACCAAGTTAAAAGCACTCGGATAATTAGCAAGTAGCTATAGAAGCTGACAAAGGTTGCCAAAGTAGTAAAAAGTAAGTTCATGGATAAGTTATTTTCCTGCTAAGTGTCAAAAACCGTCTTATTATTGATTTTACTTGAGTCCATGTCATGAAGTGTGCGGTTTGCCGCATTAACTACTATAGCCAAATATCAATCACTTTAAGAATCTGGGGTGAGGGAGCGGTCATTGACTGACTGGGTTGAACCGCCATTGACATTTCCTAACTGCTGTCTTACCTCGTCAATTGTGGCATTTAGCTGGGCAATTTTATCTTCTAGCGATCGCCTGGCTGTTTCCATTTCCATAGCTTCATCATCCGAGACGAACATTTGGCGTTGTTTTGGCGATACTTTTTTAGTTTTGAGTTGGCCATTAGTCAGTTCCGGTGATTCTGCTGTCAATTCCTCACTTTGTCGGGCAACAATCACTGCCCCAATAATACCACCAACTATACTACCAAAAATTGTCCCTGCTAAAAAACCACTACCAAAACCATCACGTTGACTCATATATTACCGCCTTCAAGAACTTCCCTAGCTGCATACTAGCTTATGTGCCAAAGATGCGATCGCCTGCATCCCCTAACCCCGGTACAATGTATCCCTTGTCATTGACTATCTCATCAATAGTGGCAGTATAAATATTTAAACCTGGATATTCAGCACTAAGTTTTTGTAAAGCTGGCGGTGCAGCTACTACAGAAACGATTCTAGTCAAACTTGGGTCAACCCCACGTTGTACTAATTGCGACATAGCAAACATAATTGACCCCCCGGTCGCCAACATTGGGTCTGTGATTAATACCCTGGTTTCCGGGTGAAATTTTTCAGGTAACTTATTCAAATAACAGACTGGTTCGAGAGTTTCCTCATTACGAACCAAACCTAAATGATAAACCGAAGCCAAAGGTAACAGAGATTGAGCACCTTCAAGTAATCCTAGACCCGCCCGGAGAATCGGCACAACCGCCACGGGGACTTCTGGGTTAATCAAAGTAGCTGGAGACGAATCTAAAGGACTGTGCACCACAGTTTCCAGGGTCGGTAACCACTCCCTGGCCGCTTCGTAAGTTAACCATCTCCCCAACTCAACTATAGCACTACGAAACAACACCGAAGGGGTAGAAGCATCTCGAGCAACCGCCAACCAATGCTTAATCAGAGGATGGGGGGGGACATAAACGCGCAGTTGTACCGTCATAGCCGGAATAGGGCAATTTTCTTCTTGATCTGAAACACCATCATACTCCCTCAAGTATGCCACTGACAGCTAAAATCTACACTACAGAAGTTATTGAAAGTAATTTTCATTAATACTTGACAAATATTATCAATCAAAGTTATATTACTAATTAGTGTTCTCCTCTCTTTAAGGATCGGCAGACGGGATTAGCCAGCGGTAGCGGGCTTGTCCCTCTTTTTATTTCCATACCCGAAGAATCAAAAGTGATATAAAATACTAAATAATTGGTTAATTTTATTGCATATCTGCCCCTATGTCTCCATCCCTAAATCCTACATTGGATGTGATCATCATTGGCTCTGGAATTGGTGGTTTAGTAACCGCAACCCAGTTAGCAGCCAAAGGCGCTCAAGTGCTGGTACTAGAAAGTTATTTGATTCCAGGGGGTAGTTCGGGTTACTTTGAGCGCCAGGGTTATAGATTTGACGTTGGGGCGTCAATGATTTTCGGATTTGGCGAAAAAGGTACTACCAACTTACTCACCCGCGCTTTAGACGCTGTGAACGTCAGTCAAGAAACAATCACTGATCCTGTACAGATTCACTATCACTTACCCAGCTTAGACATCAAAGTCGAGCGAACTTATGATAATTTTTTGCAACATCTTATTGCTTATTTTCCCCATGAAGAAATAGGTATTCGTCGCTTTTATGACGAGTGCTGGAAAGTATTTAACTGTCTCAATACCATAGATTTGCTGTCATTAGAAGAACCTCGGTATTTGCTGCGGACATTTTTGCAGCATCCTTTGGCCTGTCTTGGTTTAGTTAAATATCTCCCTCAAAATGTAGGAGATGTGGCACGACGCTATATTAAAGACCCCCAATTATTGCAATTTATTGACATAGAGTGTTATTGCTGGTCCGTAGTCAAAGCTGACATGACCCCAATGATTAATGCGGGGATGGTATTTGCTGATAGACACTATGGTGGGGTTAACTATCCCCAAGGTGGGGTAGGACAAATTGCCCAAAAATTAGCAGAAGGTTTAGAAAAAGCCGGAGGTCAGATTAAGTACCAAGCCAGAGTTACAAAAATTATCCTAGAAAAAGGAAAAGCCGTCGGTGTGCAATTGGCTAGTGGTCAAGTTTATCATGCTCGACGGATAGTTTCTAATGCGACACGTTGGGATACTTTTACTAAATTACTACCTGTAGAGAAAATACCGGCTAATGAAAAGAAATGGCAACAAACCTATAAAAAATCCCCCAGCTTTTTGAGTTTACATATAGGAGTAGCCGCAGCAGTATTGTCTCGTAGCACAGAATGTCATCATATAATTCTGGAAGACTGGGAGAACATGACAGCACCAGCAGGGACACTTTTCGTTTCCATCCCCACATTACTAGATCCAAAATTGGCACCAGAAGGCTATCATATCATTCATGCCTTTACACCTCAATGGATTGATGATTGGCGAGAAATGTCTGCAAGTGAGTATGAGGCCAAAAAAGAAGCTGCAGCTTGGCAAATCATCGACCGACTGGAAAAGATTTTCCCTGGATTAGATGCTGGCTTAGATTATCTAGAAGTAGGTACACCCCGCACCCATCAACGCTTTTTAGGGCGTGAGGATGGAACTTATGGGCCAATTCCCCGGCGGAAATTACCGGGACTATTAAATATGCCATTTAATCGTACAGCCATTCCCGGACTTTATTGTGTCGGTGACAGTACCTTTCCCGGTCAAGGGTTAAACGCCGTCGCCTTTTCTGGTTTTGCTTGCGCTCATCGCATAGCTGTAGACTTAGGTTTATCTAATGGTAATTGAACCAATAGCTGCATGGTCATGGTAGTTTTGGGTTTGGTTGAATTCAGCTTGAGTATCAGTATACATACCAGCGTATTCTGTAATTGTCCACTGATTTGACCTGATGACTACCCCCGCATCTGCACCCAGTCCCCGCGCAAATTTAATATACTCTCGTGCCTCATTATTCAAGTTGTAGGATAAAGTAGCCGGTCCGTAGGCTGCAACTGCTGCTTTGAGTGGAGTACCTGGGCCTACTCCTTCCTTTGTTCTGTAATTAGGGTTTTCAACTGTAATCATGGTAATTCGAGACTTAGCTGTTTTCAAGTCACCATCAGCAAAACCTAACAGATACTCTACCCTACCATCTTGACTGACTTTAATTCCTTCCCCTTGATCAACCCCCAGAGAAACTGGTTCAAATGTTGCACCCTCACCTAGAATCTCCTTGAGTTCCCCTAATGTCATACCCAATTTAGCAACCCCAATATTCTTGTTAGTAATTACCTGACTTTCTGAAGGGGTCAATACTCCCAAGTCCTGACAACCGTTAGGAATTTGGTCTATGTTCTCTGAACTAATTAATCTGAGTTCTTCCCCATTCCAATAATATTCAGTTTCTTGAGTACAAGTACCAGCACCAATGTACTTATAAGTATTGGCAAGGATCTTAGTTTTAGGCTCATAGGTGGGAAATCCAGCTATTTCTAACCCCAGGGGTTGAATTTTGATTTCTGTCCCGGATGTATCTACTTTCACGAAAGCAAATGTACCTTGATAAGCAGCCATATAACAAAGTAGCTGTACTAAGTGCTGATGATTTTCCCCAACATAGACTTCTGAAAATTCCCGCGCAGTCTCTGGGTTAAACTCAAAATTGCAAACCTGTAAACTTTTCTGACGGTTAATAGCTTCATTCAGGATAGTTTCTGAATTGGGTTTACTGTTGTTAGTAATCACAGATGAGTTATCCGTTTGCAAATCTGGAGAACTTACACTATTAGTACTGTCGGTTTTTGACGACACACAGGAGATTAGACCACAGGTAATAATGGTAGTTACAAAGACAATTAGCGGGGGTGTGTGCATGGGATATATACTTGGTATTTGATACTATTCAAGGCTTTACGGTGATCTTCTGGGTGGGTATCCACTCATAAAATTAAATAATTTTCACCTGAATAGCTGCTTTTTTAGCCTTCTCCCGCGCCTCTATAATATTATTACCCTGAGCCAAAGCTACCCCCATACGTCGATAGGGATGGGAGTTAGGTTTGCCAAATAGTCTAATATCTACATTGGGTACTGACAAAGCCTCAGCTACACCGGTAAAGGCGACTTTATCTGAGTGTTTATCAGCTAAAATCACCGCACTAGCCGCAGATCCCAACTGTTCTATATGGGGAATTGGTAAGCCTAAAATAGCCCGTAAATGTAATTCAAATTCGTTCAAATTTTGGGAGATTAAAGTTACCATTCCTGTATCGTGGGGACGGGGAGAAAGTTCCGAAAAAATTACCTCATCTTTGGTGATGAAGAACTCTACACCAAATATTCCTGCTCCCCCTAAAGCGTCGGTAACCTTCTTGGCTATTGCTTGAGCTGCTAATATCTGGTCTTCAGGAATACCAGCAGGTTGCCAAGATTCTTGATAATCCCCTCTTTCTTGACGATGACCAATGGGAGCACAAAAAATTGTCGGTGCATTCCACTGTTTAATAGTAAGTAGGGTGATCTCTATTTCAAAGTTGATAAATTCCTCTACAATTACCTTTTGACTATCACCCCTAGAATTGGCGATCGCATAATTCCAAGCTGCTGCAACTTCCTCCTGATTATTGACAACAGATTGACCTTTACCAGAAGAGGACATTACAGGTTTGACCACATTGGGAAAGCCAATTTGAGCAGAAACATCAATCAATTCTTCTAAGGTAGAACTATAGCCATATTTAGCAGTTCTAATCCCTAATTCTTGATGTGCTAGTTCCCTAATTCTATCTCGATTCATGGTATAGTTAGTTGCTGCCGCTGTGGGTATAACTGTAATACCGCGTTTTTCAAACTCGACTAATTTCTCTGTTCTAATTGCCTCAATTTCTGGGACAATAAAATCAGGTTTATGCTTTTGTACAACATTTTCTAATTCATCAGCACTGAGCATAGAAATGACCTCATGGCAGTCAGCTACCTGCATGGCTGGGGCATTAAGATAACGGTCAACAGCAATTACGTAATTACCTAATCTTTGGGCTGCAATTACAAATTCTTTTCCCAGTTCTCCTGAACCCAGGAGCATTAACTTTTGTGGTAGCTTAGTTGAATTATCCATGTATTTATTAATCTTAATTTGAGAGTTTTTTACAACCAGAAATTAATGTCTGGGTGATTTTCTGCGTTTTGTGTCTTTGAGTCAAATTTTATCCATGTCCTTACCTTTTTTTCCCCCTTTAACTGAGAAAATAGAAAATGAGATTACCCGAAGTGCTGGCGTAGATTTATCTGTACTACGTCTCGATTCTATGCACCAATTGGTTAACGGTAACAAATGGTTTAAGTTAAAATATAACCTCCGGGAAGCCCATCAACAAAATTACTCAACTGTTCTCACATTTGGTGGTGCTTATTCTAATCATATATTTGCTACAGCCGCCGCTGGTAATCTGTTTGGCTTCCGTACTATCGGGGTGATTCGTGGACATGAAAGTTTACCACTCAACCCAACTCTGAGTTTTGCTGTACAGCAAGGTATGCAGCTAGTGTACCTGAATCGTGAGAGTTACCGAAACAAGCACAGCATAGAATTACACGGGGAGTTAAAACAAGCTTTTGGTGACCTATTTATTATTCCTGAGGGTGGTAGCAATTTGAACGGGGTACGCGGTTGTATGGAGATAGTGGGTTACGCGGACGCATTTGATACTATCTGCTTGGCTTGCGGGACAGGTACAACCCTAGCGGGTATTGTACTTTCCCTGAATCCAGAACAACGAGTAATTGGTTTTCCCGTGCTCAAAAATGCAGAATTTCTCGCTCAGGAAATCCATAACCTGATCCAGAAGTATCTCGACTCTGGACTACCCGCACCAAGTTACTCCCCCGCAGCTTGGGAATTAATCTATGATTATCACTTTGGTGGTTATGCAAAGGTTAATGATCATCTCCTCATGTTCACTCAGCAATTTCAAAACTCACACCACATCCAACTTGATTACGTATATACTGCCAAAATTTTCTATGGTGTGATGAATTTACTCCAACAGGGAGTGTTTCCAAGGGGCGATCGCATCTTACTCTTGCACACAGGGGGCTTGCAAGGCAATATTGGTATGGAACAGCGCCTTAAAGGTGGGTAACCCTACATACTTTGCAATACCCTGCGGATAGTTTCTGTGGGTACTTCATCGGTAACTGTCACCACACCCATTTGGGTGGGTAAGACAAACCTAACTTTACCGTCCCTGACTTTCTTATCTAGTTGTAGTGTATCAATAATTGCCTCAATCTCTAAACCCGCTGGTAGTCGAGTTGGTAAACCGGCTTTTTCAATTAGTGCATTTTGGCGCTTACTATCTCTATCTGTCCACATTCCTAGTTCTAGAGCAATCTGTCCAGCTGCTACCATACCAATAGCCACGGCTTCGCCATGTTTAAGTAAACGATAGTTTGTTAGGCTTTCCACAGCATGACCGATGGTATGTCCATAGTTGAGAATTGCCCTGAGTCCCCCTTCCTTCTCGTCCTTGGCTACTACCTCAGCTTTTGCTTGACAAGAACGGCTTAATATGTATTCTATAAATTCCGGCTTCATATAGCGGAGTTGATTCAGGTGTTTAGTCCCTTCCATCTGGGTAAATAATTCTGCATCCCAAATGACACCGTATTTAATTACTTCCGCCATCCCAGCCCGAAATTCCCTCATGGGAAGAGTTTTGAGGGTTTCTGGACTAATTAATACTAATCGCGGTTGATGAAAAGCCCCAATTAAGTTTTTGCCATGGGGATGATTTACACCGGTTTTACCACCAATAGCTGAGTCTACCATTGCTAGGAGGGTGGTGGGTACTTGTATGACATTAATACCTCGCAGCCATGTGGCGGCAGCAAATCCTGTCATATCTCCAATCACCCCCCCACCTAGGGCTACCATGGTTGAAGACCGTTCTAGGCGGTTTTCTAAGGCAACATCATAAAGTTTTTCAATGGAGTTGAGGGTTTTGTAACGTTCACCTGGTGGGAGGTTGTAACTGGCTACTTCATAACCAGCTAATGTGAGAGATTTTACGGTTTTCTCACCGTAATGTTTAAAAATGCTCGGATTAGAAACAACTAAGACTTTTTTACCTAGGTTCAGTGTGGACATTTTCTGACCTAATTCATCTAAGCTTGATGGAGCTATGGCAATCTCGTAAGATTGCTGCGGTAGATTTACGTTAATTACAGAGGTCATTACCCAAAGTCAAATAAGCGAGCGTGCGGTGTATTCTATCGTAATTTGGATGGGATATTTGAGATGGACATTGAGCAAACACGGCAGCTATGGTGCCATAAATATGAAGGAAATTAAAGAATACTATCAAATTCAGTTAAAATGAAAAAAAAGGCATCTACAAATATGGTGAAAAACCCAAAAGATGTCAACTTAAGTAGCCACACAGCTAAGTATAACCTTAGCCAAGGTGGGTAGGGGAGCTTTGACACTCCCAAAACAATATTATTTACTTAATCTAATAGATTAAGTAAATCACGTTGTAAACGTTGCGTAGCATAGCTTGGCCCTGCGTAGCAACATCAGTTTAGAATCCCCTGTGTTTTAACCAGGGGAGATGTCAAATTTTCCATTCCCCATTCCCCATGATTCAATAGAGATAGTGCTTTATTCTGGAGAAAAATCAATGTTTGGAGTCATAGCTTATATTGGCTTTTTAGCTTTATTCATGGGCGTAGCCGTAGGTCTGCTGTTCGGTTTGCGTGCTGTTAAACTAATTTAAGCCTCTCCCAATCTTTTCTCTCCTTACCAAGGTAAGGAGAGGAAATGGGGTTTGTATATTTCAGATTGTATCTGATTTAACAAAATTTATGGGTAATACAAGTATATTTAATTATAAAAATAATTGCGGTTATTCCGTATTCAATAATCGCACCTGAGAAAAATCATAAAATTTGGTTATGGCTTGCACAATAGATTATGTGTAAGACTAGGAAGCTACCTCGAGCTCTATTTCTTCTGGAAATATGGATATGAAATTTAACGGGAGGTCAGGTAATGGCTATCGCCACCATTAATCCCGCCACCGGGGAGACAATCAAAGTCTTTGAGCCGCTCAAGGATGTAGAAATTGCCTCTAAACTGGATTTGGCTGGTCAGACTTTTGCACAGTACCGCCAGACAAGTTTTTCTGAGCGATCGCAATGGCTACAAAAAGCCGCCACAATTCTACAGCAAGAAAAAGGCGATTTCGCTCAAATAATCACCCTGGAAATGGGTAAACCTTATAAAGCGGCGATCGCAGAAGTAGAAAAATGCGCCCTGGTTTGTCAATACTACGCTGAACAAGCACCGAGTTTTCTCGCTGATGTTCCCATCCCCACCGATGCTAGTCATAGTTTTGTGCGCTATGATCCCTTGGGTGTAGTTCTGGCTGTAATGCCGTGGAATTTCCCCTTTTGGCAAGTGTTTCGTTTTGCCGCCCCCTGCCTGATGGCGGGAAATGTCGGCTTACTGAAACACGCTTCTAATGTCCCCCAGTGTGCCTTGGTAATTGAAGATATTATCCGCCGGGCTGGTTTTCCTCCAGGCGCTTTTCAAGCACTGTTAATCGGTGCGGCCAAAGTTGCCGATATCATAGCTGATGACCGGGTGAAAGCTGCCACTTTAACTGGAAGTGAACCAGCGGGAGCATCCCTAGCTGCGGCTGCGGGTCAACAAATCAAAAAAACTGTTTTAGAATTGGGGGGTAGTGACCCATTTATTGTTTTAGAAAGTGCTGATTTAGAAACCGCCGTTACCATGGCGACTACAGCCCGGATGTTGAATAACGGGCAATCTTGCATAGCAGCAAAACGCTTTATTATTGTGGAGTCCATCGCGCCTGAGTTTGAAAATTTACTTCTAGATAAATTTGAGGCGCTCAAAGTAGGCGACCCCATGCAGCCGGATACGGATATAGGGCCATTAGCAACCCCTGGTATTCTCCAAGACTTACATCAACAGGTGCAAACTGCCATTAAAAGTGGCGGTAAACTCCTTACCGGTGGACATCCTTTATCACATCTGGCGGGGAACTTTTACCCGCCCACTATCATTACAAGTATCCCCCCAGATAGTGCGATCGCCCAGGAAGAATTTTTTGGTCCAGTTGCTTTATTATTCTCTGTACCAGATATTAATGCCGCCATTCGACTAGCTAATGCTACACCTTTCGGCTTAGGTGCTAGTGCTTGGACTAATAATCATCAAGAATGCGATCGCCTAATCTCCGAAATCGCAGCAGGTGCTGTATTTATCAATAGCATGGTTAAATCTGACCCCCGCTTACCTTTTGGTGGGATTAAGCGGTCTGGATACGGCAGAGAGTTGAGTATTCAAGGTATACATGAGTTCGTCAATGTGAAAACCGTGTGGGTGAACTAATTTAGTCATTAATTGTGGGGTATTGGCAGATATTTAACTCTTCCAATACTCAGTCCCCAGACTTATTTATAACCAGCGAGGAAATCAAATGAATACAGCTGAATTATTGGTGCGGTGTCTAGAAAACGAAGGGGTACAATATGTTTTTGGTCTTCCTGGTGAAGAGAACCTCCACGTTTTAGAAGCACTGAAACATTCTTCCATTCAATTCATTACCACTCGCCATGAACAGGGTGCAGCATTCATGGCTGATGTCTACGGACGCTTGACAGGAAAAGCTGGAGTTTGCCTTTCTACCCTGGGGCCTGGTGCTACAAATTTAATGACTGGGGTAGCAGATGCTAACCTCGATGGTGCGCCTTTAGTAGCAATTACTGGTCAGGTGGGAACCGATAGAATGCACATCGAATCCCACCAATACTTGGACTTGGTAGCGATGTTTGCCCCAGTAACTAAGTGGAATAAACAGATTGTGCGACCCAGTATTACACCGGAAGTGGTACGTAAAGCATTTAAGCGATCGCAAACTGAAAAACCCGGCGCAGTTCACATTGATTTACCAGAAAATATTGCAGCTATGCCTGCAGAAGGCAAACCCTTACAAAGGGATAATATCGAAAAAACCTATGCTTCCTTTGCTTGTATTCGGGCAGCTGCAGCAGCCATTTCCCAAGCAGTTAACCCCATTATTCTAGTAGGTAATGGAGCAATTCGCGCTCATGCCAGTGATGCAGTTACGCAATTTGCCACCCAAATGAATATACCTGTTGCTAATACTTTTATGGGTAAAGGCGTAATTCCCTATACTCATCCATTGACATTGTGGTCAGTGGGATTACAGCAAAGAGATTTCATTACTTGTGGCTTTGATCATACAGATTTGGTAATTGCCATTGGCTATGATTTAATCGAATTCTCCCCCAAAAAATGGAATCCTCAAGGTAATATTCCCATTATTCATATTGCAGCCAACTCAGCCGAAATTGACAGCAGTTATATTCCCGGTGTGGAAGTACTCGGAGATATTTCCGATTCCCTCAATGAAATTTTAAAATTGGCAGATAGACAGAGTAAACCTAATCCCTATGCGATCGGCTTAAGGGCAAATATTCGTGCTGACTACGAACAGTACGCTCATGATGATGGTTTTCCCATTAAACCGCAAAAATTAATTTATGACTTACGTCAAGTTATGGGACCCGATGATATTGTCATTTCTGATGTGGGCGCACATAAAATGTGGATTGCCAGACATTATCACTGCCATAGTCCCAATACCTGCTTGATTTCTAATGGTTTTGCCGCCATGGGAATTGCTATTCCTGGCGCTTTAGCCGCAAAACTGGTTTATCCTAACCGCAAAGTTGTAGCGGCTACTGGAGACGGTGGCTTTATGATGAATTGTCAGGAATTAGAAACAGCCTTACGAGTCGGTACTCCCTTTGTCACCTTAATTTTTAATGATGGTGGCTATGGGTTAATTGAATGGAAACAAGAAAATCAATTTGGCAAAGGTAACTCATCTTTTGTACATTTTGGTAATCCTGATTTTGTCAAACTGGCGGAAAGCATGGGTTTAAAAGGTTACAGGGTTGAATCTGCTACTGATTTAATCCCTGTACTCAAAGAAGCCCTTGCTCAAGACGTACCGGCTGTCATTGATTGTCCCGTGGATTACCGAGAAAATCATCGATTTAGCCAAAAAGCCGGCGAATTAAACTGCACAGTTTAGTCAGCGATGCTAAAATTTAGCATTGGGATGATTAGGTTCATTTAGTGCATTTAGATCCATTTAGAAACCGGACTTCTTTCATAAATTCCCAACTCTTGGGTCTGCTTACAGAAGTCCGGGATCTGAAAGGTATATATTGTAATATGGGGGTTTGCCTAACCTCATAATTACAAGGAAACAGCGCCAAACCCTAGTCCTCATCGAGTGCGGGGAAAGCTTCCTCAAACCGCCACAAGTCATCTTTATTGTTGAGAAACCAGATTCTAGTTTCCGGACTTAATTGACTCCAAATAATATCACCAGGAATGTGGGGAGAAGCATACTGATATTGGAGTCCCAGATCCTTTAAATTTTGCTCAACATCATGGGGAATGCCAAAATCCAGCCAGTTAACTTGTACATGTCTACCTGTTAGCCCCGCCGCCGGGTCAAAAATTAACTGGGCGGCTCTAATTAAATCTGCAAAATGTTTGGGTTTCAGACTAGCTATCTGCTGAATCTGCCCAGATTGGTTATACTCTTGAGACATTGTGACTGAAATTGGGTAAAAATTGGTTATTTCTGAAAATTAACAGCAGAGATTTTGACCCCAACTCCCTTATTTTAGCGCAGCAGATATTCAGGAGAATAGTTCATCTCAACAATCTATTGATCTGTGTTGATCTGTGTCCATCTACAGTGATTGTTAACCTGTCTTGATGGAAATGAAATACACAATTGATCACATCACATAAATTTTGTGGGGTCGGCATTGTAACCGCCTGGGGACTTACTCCTACATCCTCTCTAAAACTGGAATCCCCAGCAAATCTAATCCCAACTTTAAAGTTCTAGCTGTCAAATCACACAAGATTAACCGGGATGTCCGCAGTGGTTCCTCAGCCTCCAGTACCCGTACCCCCTGGTTACGATCATAAAACTGATTAAACTTTTTACTTAATTCATACAAATATTCACATAATCGATTAGGTAGTAATTCTTGCTCAACAGCAGTAATTACCTCATCTAACTGTAATAAATACTTAGCTAAAGCTAACTCAGTTTGATGCTGTAACAACACCTGAACATTGTCTCCTAACTCACCAAAATTAATTCCACCCTTGCGGCTAATCCCCTGAATCCGTGCATAAGCGTATAACATATAGGGTGCAGTATTACCCTTAAGATCCAACATCTTATCGTAGCTGAAGATATAATCACTGGTACGGTTTTGGCTTAAATCAGCATATTTTACGGCACTGATACCAACTACCCTAGCAACTTTACTAATAAATTGTTCAGGTTCTGGGCGTTCTTCTTCTTTTAATCTACCTTCTAAATCTGTACGGGCGCGAATCACAGCTTCATCTAATAAATCCCGTAACCTCACTGTATCACCGGCACGAGTTTTAAATTTTTTCCCATCTTCCCCCAATACCAAACCAAAGGGAACATGAACCAGTTCTACATAATCAGGAACCCATCCCGCCTTACAAGCAACTTGGAAGAATTGGGCAAAATGGTTACTTTGTCCAGAATCTGTCACATAAATTATGCGTTGGGCTTGATCTTCTTGAATTCGGTAACGCAAAGCTGCTAAATCTGTTGTGGCATAGTTATAACCACCATCGGATTTTTGCACTATCAGAGGTAGAGGTTCACCTTCTCGGTTGGTAAAACCTGCTAAAAAAACTACCTTAGCGCCTTGATTCTCTACTAGTAAACCGGATGTGGCTAAATCTTCCACTAGGTTGGGAAGTAAGGGATTATAGAAAGATTCTCCCCGTTCATTTAATTGCACATCCAGCAGGTCATAAATTACCTGAAATTCTCGCCGTGACTGTTCGCACAGTAGTTTCCAAGCATGAAGGGTATCTTCTGCACCTGCTTGTAATCTCACTACTTCCTGTCGCGCTTTGTCCTGAAAGGCTTCATCTTCATCAAAGCGCTGTTTAGCTTGGCGGTAAAAACTGACTAAATCACTAATATTTAAAGCATTAGCAGTGGTTAGGGCTTCTGGGTAAACTTCCCGCAGGTAGGTAATTAACATCCCAAACTGTGTACCCCAATCGCCGACGTGGTTTAACCGCAAAACATCATGTCCCTGAAATTCCAAAATCCGGGCGATACAATCACCGATAATGGTAGAGCGCAAGTGTCCCACGTGCATTTCTTTGGCAATATTGGGACTAGAAAAATCCACAACTTCTCGTTTTGGATTTTCCGCTTTTGGTATTCCTAACCTAGAATCTGCTTGAATGGTGTTGAGTTGTGTTTCTAGATAGGAAATTTTCAGCTTGAGATTGATAAACCCAGGACCTGCTATTTCTGGCGTTTCGCAAAACTCGGATACATCTAGTTTCTCCACAATAGCAGAGGCGATCGCCCTTGGTTGCTGTCCTAACTTTTTACTCAGGGACAAGGCCATATTTGCTTGATAGTCACCAAATTTAGGATTACTCGCAGTCACTAAAATCGGGTCTACTCCCGCGTAGTCACCGCCAAAAGCAGCCACTAAAGCCTGCTGAAGTTTCAGTTTTAGTTGTTCTTGTGTAGCGTTCATATATTAATGTTATCTGTTTATGGGAGGCTATTCGCTCCCTATATGGTGAGACTTTCTGTAAAACTTGACTATTTTAGCTCTAACTAGTACGGATTAATCCACGGTACGCTATCGGTCGATTGATTTACCTGAAATTTTCATACTTAAATCTAACCACCTGGATTGAGTAATGGGCGCACTACTAGATATATAGTCAACCCCAGTCTCGGCAATAGTGCGAATAGTCTCTAGGGTCACATTTCCCGAAGCTTCAATTTTCACCCTAGTATTCTGCTGACGGATTAACTGTACCGCCTGACCCATCATCTCCACAGGCATATTATCCAACATAATAATGTCCGCTTGATGTTCTAATGCGTCTGTCACTTGTTCTAGGGTTTCTGTCTCTACCTCAATAGTCAGAGGATAGGGTATCTGGGAACGAATGCGGGTAATGGCTTCACCAATTCCGCCAGCTGCCACAATATGATTATCTTTAATCATGACAGCATCATCCAAGCCCATGCGGTGATTTACCGCTCCACCTACCGCAGATGCGTACTTTTCTAATAATCTCAGCCCTGGTGTAGTTTTGCGGGTGTCCACAAACTGAGTGGGTAAATCCGCTATTTGCTCTACATATATATGTGTGAGAGTAGCAATTCCACTCAACCCCATAGCCAAATTCAGCGCCACCCGTTCCCCCATGAGCAGCGCATCTAGGGAACCATCAATTTCTGCTATGACTTGTCCTGGTTCACACTTTGCACCATCAGGGACAAGCGCAAGAAAATTTACTTTTTCATTTAAAAGCTCAAATACTCTGGCTGCAACTGGTAACCCTGCAATTATCCCCGATGCTTTAGCGACCCATTGAGCTTCTCCTATATTTGCATTTTGGCATAACAGAGATTGAGTAGTGCGATCGCCCCGACCAATATCTTCCACCAACCAGCCACGCAATAAAGGATCTAGAACTACCCTTGGTGGCAAAACGCCAAATTTACTCACAACTCAGTTACTTTTATTTTGATATACAGACCAATTATACCTCAAAAGGCTTGCTATATAAGACTTTCAGAGACGTGAAAAAAAATCTGCAAATTTTGGGAAAAAAGAGTTGACAAAGGTAGAGACAGTAGCTATATTGGATAAGTGCCTGAGAGACAAGCGCTGCAAAGCGGAGTTCGAGGGGACACCGAACCATGAAAATATT
>NZ_JAQMTM010000061.1:0-25463 GCF_028331085.1 Anabaena sp. CS-542/02 | reverse complement strand
TTTAAACCAACCCAACCCCGTAGCAGCTGCATTAATGACCAAAATGGACTTTCAGCCACAAGAAAGGGTGAGAGTTAAACTAGAATGCTTGAGAATGTTAGTCACATTACAATTAAATCCTGCTAAAATAGAACTAATTTCCGGTTTTATTGACACCTATCTCAGGTTAAACACAGCCGAAGAACAAGAATTAAACACCGAGTTAAAACAAGCCAACTTAGTTGAAGAGGAACAAATCATGGAAATTGTTACCAGTTGGATGGAAAAGGGAATTGAGAAGGGAATTAAACAAGGTATTGAACAAGGTATTGAACAAGGTATTGAACAAGGAGAACAGAAAATTATTAAAAGACAACTAAACCGGCGATTTAACAATATTACACCCACATTGGAAAGCCAAATTAATAGCTTATCTTCAGCACAATTAGAAAACCTAGCCGATGTAATTTTTGACCTCCAATCTCTAGCAGATTTAACTAACTGGTTAGACCAACAAAAGTAATGTATAAAGAAAAAGACTTTGAACAAATCATCGAAAGAGAACTCCTAGACATCAGTGGATACCACCAGGGGAACCCGAAAGACTACGACCGAGAAACCGCCCTTTTTCCCACCCAAATCATCAACTTTATTCAAACCACCCAACCTAAACAATGGGAACGCCTAGCTAATACTAGCCCTAGTGATGTCCAGAAAATTATTATAGATAGCCTCACCAAAGAACTCAAAAGCCGAGGAATGCTTGACGTTTTGCGTAATGGGTTCAAATGCTACGGTAAAACCCTGCAAGTCGCTTACTTCCAGCCTAACACAAAGATGAACCCGGAAACCTTGCAGCTATATGCACAAAATCGCCTCACCATCACCCGTCAAGTCACCATCAAAACCGGAAAAATTCCAGATATTATCCTCAGTATCAACGGTTTACCCATTGCAACCATAGAACTAAAAAACCCCCTCACGGGAACAACTTACCAAAACGCCATCCACCAATATAAAACCGAGAGAGACCCCAAAGACCCCCTATTTACCTTTAAACAACGGTGCTTAGTCCATTTCGCCGTAGACACGGAAGAAGTTTGGATGACTACCAAACTGGCGGGAGAAAGTACTTATTTCCTCCCCTTCAACAAAGGTAACAATTACGGTGCTGGTAATCCTCCTGGAAATAACCAAGAATATCGTACCAGTTACTTTTGGCAAGAAGTATTACAAAAAGATAGCCTTTTAGATATCTTAGCCCGGTTTCTCCACATCGAAATTAAAGAAACCAAAATTCCTACCTCCACTGGGGTGAATTACCAGAAAAAAGAAACCCTAATTTTCCCCCGCTACCATCAACTTGATGTAGTGCGTAAACTCCTAGCGCACACCAAGGAACACAGATCGGGACATAATTATTTAATTCAACATTCCGCAGGTTCAGGAAAATCAAACTCTATCGCTTGGTTAGCGCACCGGTTGTCGAATCTCCACGACCACCAAGATGAGAAAATTTTTCATACTGTGGTTGTGATTACTGACCGCACGGTATTAGACCAACAATTACAAAATACTATCTATCAATTTGACCATAAGGCGGGGGTTGTGCAAAAAATTGATGAAAACACCCAACAACTGGCGAAAGCTCTGGGGGATGGTGTCCCTATTATTATTTCTACTATTCAGAAGTTCCCTTTTATTACTCAAGCCATCGAAACCCTAGGGAAAAAAGGTAAAACCATCGACATTCAGACTAAAAATAAACGCTTCGCCGTCATCGTTGATGAAGCTCACGGGTCCCAAACCGGAGAAACCGCCCAAGAACTGCGCAAAATTTTAAATAAAGATGGTATTGAAGCGGCGATCGCCTCCCAACTCCTCGAAGACGAAGAAGATGACTTGAGCGATGAGGTTAAACAAGAAATACTCAAAGAACAACTCACCCGCACCAAACAACCAAACCTGAGTTACTTTGCTTTTACCGCCACACCTAAATATAAAACTCAACTGGTTTTTGATCAACCGGGAGATAACGGCCAAGTCCCCTTTCATCTTTATACCATGCGCCAAGCCATTGAGGAAGGTTATATTAAAGATGTTTTAGCCAATTACACCTGCTACGAACGCTATTACCAACTTATCCGCACATCTGAGAGTAACCCTGACTTACCCCGTCGTCAAGCAGCTAAGGCGATCGCCCGATTTGTAGAACTTCATCCCCACAATATCGCCCAGAAAGTAGAAATCATTGTTGAACATTTCCGCCACCATACCCGCCATAAAATTGACGGTCAAGCTAAAGCAATGGTGGTCACCAGTTCCCGTGAACACGCTGTTAGATATAAACTCGCCTTTGATCAATACATTCGAGAAAAAAACTATGAAGATATTAAATCTCTAGTTGCTTTTTCTGGTTCGATTACCCTGGATGAATTACCAGCAGAAAAATTTACAGAAGTTAACATGAATGGTGGGGTTAAAACTTCGGAAATTCCTGATAAATTTGCCAGTAAAGATTATCAAGTTCTACTAGTTGCTAACAAATTTCAAACCGGATTTGACCAACCATTACTACATACTATGTTTGTAGATAAAAGACTTGATGGGGTTCAAGCAGTCCAGACCCTATCTCGCCTCAACCGTACCACCAGCGGTAAACAAGATACTTTTGTTTTAGATTTCGTCAACAAACCCGAAGACATTTACAAAGCATTTAAACCCTACTACGAACAAACCCCCGTCGGCGAAACCGCAGACCCCCAACAATTAAATGACCTGTCCTACCAGCTTTATACATGGCAACTTTTTAGCCCAGATAATGTTAACCAGTGGTGTGAAATTTGCTTTCGCCCTAAAACCTCCCTCACCGGAAGGGAACACCAAAAATTAAACACACTTTTAGACCCGGTGGTAGAAAAATATCAAACCCTACAAAACCCAGAGAAAGAACAATTTAAAAGCCAACTTACCAGCTTCCGCAATCTTTACCTATTCCTGTCCCAAATTATTCCTTACCAAGATTCCCAACTAGAAAAACTTTATGCTTATGGGCGTTTTCTCCTCAAGAAATTACCCCGCACTAGCCAAAGTCCCAAAATTGATTTATCCGGGGATATAGAACTTAAATTTTATCGCCTAGAAAAAATTAGTGAGGGGAAAATTGATTTAAAACCAGGTGAAGCAGAACCATTACCAGGTATGACTGCTGTGGGAACTCGTCAACCAGATCAACAAGTCCCCTTATCCCAGCTAATTGATACCCTAAACCAACGTTTTGGTACCAACTTCACCCCCGCTGACCAACTCTTTTTTGACCAAATCACCGCCACAGCGATCGCCAATCACTCCATTAAACAAGCTGCTGAGGTTAATACTAAAGAAAATTTTGCTCCAGTCCTAGAAAAACATCTAGAAAATCTCTTTATTGAACGTATGGAAGGTAATCAAGAAATCTTTATGCAATTCATGAATAATCAAGAGTTTAAAGCTGTTGTGTTTGAGAAATTACTATCTAGTGTTTATGATACCATCAAGAGTGTAGGTTAGAGGTTATTTTATAAGTTTTAAACAGGTAATTTTTATCTTCTGTTGGTTAGCCACACCCCTGTTAATTCTACCTTTGGTATGGTTTGAGGATTGAGAGCTAGTGATATAATTATTTTAGTAATATAATTATTTTAAGGATTATACTCAAGGAAAGTATCACGACAAGAAAGGCTTGCTTTTGGTGGGAAACAGTTCATATTTTTTGCTCATATTGGCTGTGCACACCCTGAATCATGATTTATGACTAGTCCATGGGGAAATAAGTTGCATGATTTTTTGTTAAGTTATTTTTCATATCTGCTTTGGGAACTATCGGGCTGGTCATACCATCCCTTGTCATAATTGAGTAATCATAAATATTGGGATTTTCTAAGCAAAATGAGGCGCAAAAGTCATTATATTACCTATATTGTCGTGATTTTGACTGGCATTTTTTCTCTGGGTGCAGCCTTGACAATCATTAACAGTACTAC
Source organism: Anabaena sp. CS-542/02 (assembly GCF_028331085.1). Taxonomy (NCBI): domain Bacteria; kingdom Bacillati; phylum Cyanobacteriota; class Cyanophyceae; order Nostocales; family Nostocaceae; genus Anabaena; species Anabaena sp. CS-542/02. The sequence goes on along the minus strand of NZ_JAQMTM010000061.1, from coordinate 21,462 downwards.
CGCTGTAACAATGGTTGCTGATCACCCACAGATGTCCAGGGATTCTTTAGGTTTGGCTATGACTGATACTCCCACAGATAACCAGGTGATGACTTTACCAGACTCTGTGAAAATTTCTGTTTTACAAGCAGTTTCTCAAAGGTTAGAGTTACCAGTTTCGCAATTGAAGATTGTTGAAGCTTTACCACAGACCTGGAATGATGGCTGTTTAAACTTAGCTGGTCCTGATGAATTCTGTACTCAAGCTTTAGTCCCAGGATGGCTTGTCACTGTTCAAGCTCCTAACCAAACTTTAGTTTATCACACTAATAGCACAGGTTCGGCTGTCAGACTGAATGCAGAAGCTAGCGAAATTACCCAGCGCACATAGTTTAACTTAGTATCATTAGTCTTTTTCTTTCCTGAGGGGATGGTGTCCTTAGTTTAAACTACAGTTTTTCTATCGGGATACAGTTGTATGTTGAGGAAGTTAATGATAGAATATTTATTAAATACTTCTGAAAATACTTCTGAAGATAGATGAGTCATCAAAGCGATCGCTCACACCATCGTTGGGTACAATCCCATAATCTGCCCCAGCCTCAGTTGAAACTGCAACAACAGGCACAAAAAGAGCCAATGTTTTACTATTTTGCCTATGGTTCTTGTATGTGTCCGGTAGACTTAAAGCGATCGCTGGGTGAAAATACCCATGATTATATTATCGGCCCGGCGGTGTTGAAGGGTTACCGCCTGGGGTTCTATTCCTATTCTCCCACCCGCAAGTGTGGGGTTTTAGATGTTTTACCAGATGACCAAGCTCATGTTAAAGGTGTGCTTTATCAACTACCCTGGCGCTTGAGTGGAAACTTAGATAAACGCGAAGGTGTTTCCCAAAGTTTATACCGTCGGGAAACAGTAGAGATTCATTGCCAAAATAATGTCTACAAAAATACTCGCACTTATATAGTTGTGGACAAGCTCCCAGAAGAACTCGCACCCAACGACTGGTATTCTAGTGTTGTCTTGCGGGGTGCTGTTACCTGCGGATTACCAGAGGAATACTGCTGGAGTTTGTTTGAGCATATGTACAAATTACAACAGCGTTCCCAAGAACATCTGATCCAAGCTGCGGAAAAGGCGCTATTACGCGCTTAAAGTCAAACTCCAGTGATGACTTTCCCCAGTTAGGTTAATGTTTTCACATCAAAACGGACTCGGTTTGAGTCCATTTTGATGTGTACGAAACCATGACCTTTTTTTTACTGCCGGTGTTTAGCAGTTGAAAAGGTACAATCTATTTAATCTAGTAACGGCTACGGAAATTACCGCCACCACGGTTACCACCAAAGGAACCTTTATCTTCTCTGGGTTTGGCTTTATTTACCTTCAGGGAGCGTCCCATCCATTCAGCACCATCCAGAGCTTCGATCGCAGCGGTTTCTTCTTCATCTGTACCCATTTCTACAAAGCCAAAACCGCGCAGTTGTCCTGTTTCGCGGTTAGTAGGCAGTTGTACGCGCTTTACAGAACCATATTCGGCAAATACTGCATTAAGTGTATCTTGTGTAACCTCATAAGATAGATTACCTACATAAACTGACATAAAATTTCTCCAAAATCGTAAGAGTGTAGAGATTCCGGTTTCGGAGAAAAGCCTGTAAATACCAAAAGGAAATAGCCCGTCAATAATAAAAACAAAATCTGATCACCGAATCAATTCTCTTCCCCCCAGTATGACACAAAAGACAACCATTGGTGGGGTATGACAAAGATCGTAATGAAAAGTCACACAAGCAATTACTGCTTAAGTATGAGGGGATGTTTAATAAGTTTTGAACAGGTAATTTTTATCTTTAAAAGTTATGATTAGTGTATCAAGTAGGGAACTTATAGATGTCGGTGGTTGAGCGAAGTCGAAAACACGCACCCCCCAATACCCCCTGATATTGTTCCCTGCGAGTTCGCTTACGGGAACTTATAGATGTCGGTGGTTGAGCGAAGTCGAAACTTTGATAGATATTAACATATGGAGACTAAAAACAAAAAAAACTGATGAACGCGATCGCCTCTTGTCTTGCATCTATCATCGAACAAACCGCCATCCATCCTTGGGAAAACCTCCCACCCAAAGAGCAAAAACACATCCAACAGGCGATCTCATCCGCAAAACCTCCCAATTGTATCGTCTATCCCCGCACCCAAGGAGAACTAGCAGCAGTCATCGCCGAAGCCCACCGTCAAAACTGGCGCGTGCTGCCGGTAGGTAAAGGTAGTAAAATCAACTGGGGTGGTTTAGCCACAGATATTGACATCGTAGTTAGTACAGCAAGCATCAACCAACTAATTGCCCACGCAGTCGGTGATTTAACCGTCACCGTAGAAGCTGGGATGCAATTTTGCCATCTCCAGGAGATTTTAGCCAAATCCCGCCAATTTATTGCCCTTGACCCCAGTCAACCGGAATTAGCAACCATAGGCGGTATAATCGCCACAGCTGATACCAATTCCCTCAGACAACGTTATGGGAGTGTCCGCGACCAGTTACTAGGTATTACCTTTGTCCGTGCTGATGGGGAAATTGCCAAAGCAGGGGGGCGAGTAGTGAAAAATGTTGCCGGATACGATTTAATGAAATTATTTACCGGTTCCTACAGCACATTAGGTGTTATTAGTCAAGTAACTTTAAGGGTATATCCATTACCCGCAGCATCCGCTACAGTGATGCTAACAGGTAAACCAGAAGCCATATCCCAAGCTGCAACCACCCTGCGCAATAGTGCTTTAACACCAACTCAAGCTGATTTGCTCTCTACACAAATGGTTTCTACCTTGGGTGGAAATCAGGGTATGGGACTAATGGCGCGTTTCCAAAGCATTAGTCAAAGTGTCCAAGAACAGTCAGGTAGACTGTTAGCACTAGGCGAACAATTGGGTTTAAAAGGGACAATTTATATGGATGAACATGACGCTCATCTATGGCAAAGATTACGAGAAATAATGGATAATCCCGTTACAGATTCGGCAATTACCTGCAAAATAGGAGTATTACCTAGTGCATCTGTGGAGGTTTTGAGTCAAGCAGGTATGGGTTTGATTCATCTGTCTAGTGGTTTGGGTCTGTGGCAATTGGAAGATAAAAATCAGGTTTTAAAAATGCGCGATCGCTGTCAGTCTCACAAGGGATTCTTGAGTATTTTAACAGCACCAAAGACAGTTAAACAAGCCATAGATGTTTGGGGATATACTGGTAATTCCTTGCAGGTGATGCGCCAAATTAAAAAACAGTTTGATAGTAAGAATATTTTCAGTCCAGGTCGGTTTGTGGGTGGGATTTAAGCAAACAACCACAAAGCTACCAAGACACACCAGATAGAGAGGGGAATAATTTAAATATGCAAGTTTCTGATAATTCGGCGAATGATACTGCTAGGATTAAGAATTTAAAAGGTTTTGATGTCAATCAGCCACCCGATCCCAAATTGATTGATAGTTGTGTACATTGTGGTTTTTGTCTGTCCACTTGTCCTAGTTATCGGGTGATTGGTAAAGAGATGGACTCACCCAGGGGACGCATCTATTTAATGGATGCAATTAACGAGGGTGAAATAGCTCTGAATACAGCCACAGTACAACATTTTGATTCTTGTTTGGGTTGTTTAGCTTGTGTAAGTACTTGTCCGTCTGGTGTGCAGTATGATAAGTTGATTTCTGCGACTCGTCACCAAGTTGAACGCAATTATAGCCGCAGTTTACCAGATACGTTGATTCGTAAACTGATATTTTCTTTGTTTCCTAATCCTGATTTATTACGACTGTTTTTATTTCCCTTGCTGGTTTATCAAAAGTTGGGTTTACCAAAGTTAGTCAGGACTACAGGGTTACTCAAGAAAGTATCTCCGCGTTTAGCGGCCATGGAATCAATTTTACCAAAAATTACCCTGCAATCCTTTCAAAATAACCTACCAGATATTATTCCCCCCCAAGGAGAAAAGCGTTACCGGGTGGGGGTGATTTTGGGATGTGTACAACGGTTGTTTTTCTCCCCCATTAATGAGGCCACCGTGCGGGTGTTAACTGCGAATGGTTGCGAAGTGGTAATTCCTAAATCTCAAGGTTGTTGTGCGGCGCTTCCGGAACATCAAGGACAAACCCAACAAGCCCAAAGTTTAGCAAAACAAATGATTGACAGTTTTGCCGATACCCATGTAGATTTTATCATTATCAATGCTGCTGGTTGTGGTCATACTTTAAAAGAATACGGTCACATCCTCCAAGATGACCCAGAATATCGAGACCAGGCGCAGGCTTTTGCTGCTAAAGTCAAAGATGCTCAAGAATTTTTAGTCAAAGTAGGATTGACAGCTAAATTATCGCCCCTAAGTGATCAGCCTTTAAATTTAGTTTATCAAGATGCCTGTCATTTACTCCATGGACAAAAGATTAGTGTGCAACCACGTCAATTATTACGACAAATTCCCGGCGTGAAATTAACCGAACCTATAGACGCAGCTTTGTGTTGTGGTAGTGCTGGGGTTTATAATATGCTGCAACCAGAGGTAGCTGAGGAGTTGGGTCAGCAAAAGGTACAGAATTTGTTAAATACAGGTGCACAGTTAATTGCTTCTGCTAATCCTGGTTGTACCTTGCAAATTACTAAGCATTTACAGTTGCAGGGTAAAACCATTGCTGTGATGCACCCCATGGAGTTATTAGATTATGCCATTCGGGGTGTGAAGTTGGATTTTTAACGCTAACACGAAAGTCCCTACCTTCAGCCAAGCAAGGTAGGGATGAATAGTGGGAAATTACGAAAACCTCTCAAATGTATCTGAATACTTATCTGCGACGATTCCAGGGGCCAAAAATAGCCAGTGTGATACCGGGAGACTGAATGTTAACAAACATCGTTCTACCGTCAGCAGAGAAGCAAGCGCCAGCAAACTCACTGGTATTAAAGTTGTTCATGGCAAATTGATAAACTTCACCTTTGCCGTTAACGCCTACAATATAGTCTACTCCACCACCGTCTTCACACAGGAAGAGGTCACCCCAAGGAGCAACGGTGATATTGTCGGGGTCATCTAAAAATTGACCGGTGGGGGAAGCTTCAACTACCAGGGTGATTTCTTCTCTCGCAGGGTCGTAAGCCCAAACTTGTCCATGGCCTCTACCGTTCGATTTATTAACTCCGGGAGGTCCACCATTACTGGCAACGAAGTATACCAGTCCATTACCATACCAAGCGCCCTCACCACGGTTGAAAATAGCTGCACCCAAGTCTTGTGATTGGTGGCGAACACCAGTGCGCTCTGTGGCATTTTCTGTGTCTGGGTCGGGGTTAGGAACTTGCACCCATTCCACCGGTAATTTTTCACCAACCTTGACTAGTCCCACTTGACCACCCAGATTAGGATTATTGGTGGTGTTGAGGGTGAAGTTTTGTGTACCTCTAACTTTTAAAGCATACAGAGTACCACCTTGAGCCAAGTCCCCTACTTTGGTAGGCTTAACATTAGGTACAAACCGATAGAAGCAGCTATCAGCACGGTCTTCAGTTTCGTAGACATAGCCAGTTCTGGGGTCTACAGCTATAGCTTCATGGTTAAAGCGTCCCATGTCTCTCAAGGCGACTGGGGTGACTAAACCGCTATTCGGGTCAGCTACAACTTCAAAGTTGTAACCGTGTCTGGCGGTTTCACTACCAGCAGTACCAGTGGTGTTAGGACTTGTAGAGAAGGTTTCTTCACAAGTAACCCATGTCCGCCAGGGTGTGGGTCCACCTGCACAGTTACGACTAGTACCTGCACAGGAGTTAAAGTTTTTGATGGGTCTGCGGTCTGCTCCCACTACGATCGTACTGGTTCCCCCCTGAGCGCCTGTGGAGTAGCGATTATCACCACTAACAGGGTGGTTGGCAGTGTTGCCCAGTTCATGGTTACAAATTAGAATTGTTGAGCCGTTAGCTCCGGGGTATGCAGCCATCCCGTCATGATTCGATGGTACTGTGAACCCGTCGCTCATTAGCCCACCAGTGGTGTGGAAAGCGGTGTAGTTGAATGACCGAGGGAGTTTTAACAAGGGTCTGTTTTTCAAGTTATCAGGAAGTTCAGCTGTGTTTAAGGGCAGCTTTTCCTCTAGTTGTCCATAACCGGTACTTGTGGGCATTTCACCACGGGCAACCTGGGCATAAAATGCTTCCAATGGTGACAGCATTGTCACGGTAGCTGCACTTGTGCCAGCTAAGGTTAAAAATTTACGTCTTGAGACTTGCATTGTGTTGTTCTTCTCTTTACCTAAATACGCGATCGCCCTGTACGCAGCAGCGCTTCTCTATCGCACTATCAGAACTTATTCGAGGAACATTAAGGTGGGATAATAATTAGTTTAATTTGCGGTTATACCGGGGAACGGGGTTGAAACTCCCTCAACAACGTTTTCCCTGCACAGCATTTTGCAGGAATCGAGGCGAATTGTAGGCAGAAGAACACAACACATATAGGATTTAGAGTACTTTATTTCTGATGCCACCATCTTGTAATTTGACATTTATGTTAGATTTAAGTGTTTCTTATAATCAAGATAAAAATCTTTGTATCTATCAAAGGTTCTTATTTATCCTTAATGAAGTAGTAATAAGTTATTAAATAATGCCGAGGATTCTTGTCATAGACGATGACGCCGCCATTTCAGAACTAGTGGCCGTCAATTTGGAGATGGCTGGCTACGATGTCAGCCAGGCGGAAGATGGTATCAAAGGTCAAGCGCTGGCGCTACAGCTACAACCTGATTTAATCATGCTTGACCTGATGTTACCCAGAGTAGACGGGTTTACAGTTTGCCAACGCCTACGGCGGGATGACCGCACGGCGGAGATTCCGGTTTTGATGCTGACGGCTTTAAGTCAAACTCATGACAAAGTGGAAGGCTTCAATGCTGGGGCGGATGATTACCTCACTAAGCCCTTTGAGGTTGAGGAGATGTTAGCACGGGTGCGGGCGTTATTGCGACGTACTGACCGCATCCCCCAAGCGGCAAAACATAGCGAAATTCTCAACTATGGGAATTTAACTCTGGTTCCAGAAAGATTTGAGGCCATATGGTTCAATCAAACGGTGAAACTGACTCATCTGGAATTTGAACTATTGCACTGTTTGCTGCAACGCCACGGTCAGACGGTTTCCCCCAGTGAAATCTTGCGGGAGGTTTGGGGTTATGACCCAGATGATGATATTGAAACTATTCGGGTGCATATCCGCCACTTGAGAACTAAACTAGAACCAGATCCTCGTCACCCTCGCTATATTAAAACAGTGTATGGGGCTGGATATTGTTTAGAGTTACCCAGCTTACCTCAATCAAATGAGGGTGCTTCTGCATCAGTGGTAGAGTGAAATTTATCCGGGATTTCACCCATCTGTAAAGTTATGTAACCTACTCTACGAACAGTCTCACATCAAGTTATTTACCCGTTGATATTTGGGCGCATCTGATCAGCTAAAGTATGGGATAATTGCAGGTGTGAATTAGGTATGCAAAAACAACTTTTTTCAGGGGGAGAAGTCCCGGTCAAATCGGATGCATCCACAAAAATGGGCGGTTATTCCATTCTTCGGGGGAGCATGGCTATAAATGTGCATTCCCAAACTAAGCGGGGTTGGGCGTAACACAGTAGAGATTTACGAGTTTGTTCTAGTTGGTGCATGATTTGTGGTTGATGCCACTGTTGCCAGTAGGATTGTTGCAGATAATCCACTAACCATAGTTGTGCTTCTGTGTCTAACTCTTGGGCGATTTTCTTGGCTAATTCTAAGGCTTGGCGGTAAGATGATGGTCTTTTGCTGACATCTTGGAGTAAAGTTTCAGGAATTGCTTGTAATTGCTCATAGGATGCGATCGCACTACCCGGACTACCAGCAGCCATATTTAATAGTGCCTGATTTGTCAAAATCGCCTCATGTCCTGTTTGGGTGAGGACTTGAGTTAAGGACTGTGTATCTAAGGGATAAAAGGGGATGCGTTGACAGCGTGACACCAATGTGGGCAAAATAGACTCAGGGGATGGTGCAATTAAAATTATTGTGGCTTTTCCGGGTTCCTCCAAGGTTTTAAGCAACGCATTGGCTGCTGCTTCCGCCATTGTCTGGGCTGACTCGATGACGACGAGGTTTCTGGGTGCTTCCCAGGGAGGACGGCTGAGAAATTCGCTAATCTCCCGGATCTGTTCTAGTCTGATTACCGGGGGAGCTTTGCGCTTGAGTTTTTTCTCGGCTGCTTCTGCTGCGGTGAATCTTTGCCCTTGGTATTGGTAGGTTGGTTCTACCCACCACAAGTCAGGATGATTACCTTGACGCAACCGATTTTTTAATGTATTCAGGTTAAGTTTTTCTACGTAAAAAAGTAGTTCTACAAAGCACCTAGCAGCTAGGCTTTTGCCCACACCATCTATGCCCACAAATAAATAAGCCGGGGGGACTCGGTCTTGTTTAACCGCTTGAGTAAGTAGTTCGATGGCTTGGGATTGTCCTAATACTGGGGCAAATAGGTCTGGTATCACGCAATACTGCCTCGTTTTCTAGCTTCTTTGTAGGAAGTTCCCACATTTCTCAAACCGGCTTTAATCATTTGTCTCTCTAAGAGGGCAAAGAAACGGGTTCTATCTCCTCCCCTGACTACTGCTTGATTATGGGCTTCTGCGATCGCTACGGGGTAGCCTTGGCCTTTCTGCACCTGGGACAGCATCAGCGCCAGTGCTTGGTTCAGCATATCTGTATCTTCAGCTACCCAGGCGGGGAATTCTATCCGGGCAATTTCACTGCCTACATGGACGTGGCAAAAGTAAATTATTTGCTGTTCATAAAGTTCTAAAACCCGGTTATTACTACGCCAGATTGGACCACGTTGTCCTGGTTGTAATGTGGTTCCCCATAGGGTGGTATCTCTCAATGTGTCAAAAACTTGACAAGGAGATTTTTCTGCGGGGTCTGGACAATAACTTTTACAGTCGGGGACCTGATGGGGACAGGTCAATAATCTTAAAAAGTTGGTAGAATCAATGTGGCGAGAGGCGCTGAGATATCCTAACAGGGGAATTTTAGCCTGATGCAACTGTTGCCATGCTTCCAGGATTGGTGGTAAAATGCGATCGCGTGCATCTAAAGGTAACTGCTCTAAAAACCAGTAAATTAAAGAACCATCCACCATTGCTAAGGACGGGGCTTCTCCTTTAGCTACACAAGCTAATTCTGCTAAAACTGTGGTTTCCGAAGCAGTGCGGCGGTATCCCATCCATTCCTCAGTTTTAATTCCCCATTGCCGAGATATATATAAATCCTCCGGGCGATAAAATACTTCTGGTAAACTATCTAGCAGTGGTTGGCGGTTTTGTCCATAGTGTAACACTACTCTACCAATGTTCAACAGGTAACAGTAAGCAATTTCATGATGGTTGGGCGCAATTTGAGACCCGTCAGTAGCGATAACTGTATGCACTTTGGGGGGGACTAGAATATTAATGCGGGTTTCCAGGGGTTCTATGGGTGTAGCATTCGCAAACAGAATGCGATCGCGCCATCGTTGCTGAAGCTCTATCAAGTCTTGCTGGGACTCATAAGCTTTTTGTAAATATTCTTGGGCTAATTCTAACCTCTGGCGACTTGCAGCAGCTTCTAAAGTCAGATGTTGACTTAAACCCTGCATTTGTCGCGCTAATTTTGTAATATCTAGCATAAAATAACTTAGGTCTGGTTGGTTGTGTTAACCACAGTTATTTTATATTGCTATAAATTTATCGCACTTATAGCACAATTTTTAGATTTACTGAATCATCTGTAAGTGGAAGAAATCACCACAGATGAACACAGATGATCATGTGCCTAGGGTGTGAGGGGTTATTGCCAGGCAGCAAAGTTTTTAGTAAACTGGGAGAGGCTTAGTAGTCGGATCGTGGGATGAATTTGGGCTGCTTTCCTTTCTGTTTGGGTATTATATCCCCAGTCTGCCAGAAAAAGTTCAACATCTTTCAAGTCCGTTTGCTGTTGCACCAATTGCAATGTTTTCAGCCTATCTTCTACAAACCACAGTTTAACCGGTTTCTCTGCAGCCTTACCAATTAATTCTCTCAAAGTTTCATATTTGGGTCGTTTAACTTCCTTACCGAAAATTACCCCCGGTGGTAAGTTCACCCCTTCCCTTGCTAATAACCGCTCAACAAAGCGTCCTTCTTTGGTAGTGACAATGTATATTTTTGTTTCACCGGCTAGGGTGATTTTCATTCTTTCCACTACGCCGGGGTAAAATCTATGCAGGTTTAGCCAACCTTCTAAATCAGTTTTGATCCATTCATCCCGCAAATTGTCGAGTTGCACAGCAATTGTTTGGGATTGCAGATTATACGCTGATAAAATCTGGGGGGTGATTTTCGCCCATTCCTGCAAAATTGAGGTTTCGGGAATTCCATCTATTAAAGCTTTGATTAAAACTGGCATTTCCCAACCCGTTTCAATCACTGGTCTGAGGCGATAGAATCTTAATGGTAAATCATCTGGGGGTGTGTTATCTACTGGAGACCAAATTCTACAGTAGGTTAGCCATGCGACTTCAAAATACTCTATTAGTCCATCGCAAATTACTCCATCAAAGTCTAAGGCTAAAATTGTGGGACTGCTTCCGGTCATTTTGCTGGGAAATAAACTGCTTTTGTTAGATTAACGAAGAATTTCCAAGTAGGCTGTAATTTTTGTCAGCATTTAATCATTTATGTATTTTTCCGATTCATTCTTGATGTAAAAATCCCGTTTTTAGGACTAAAGAGTAATGCTAACAGAAATAAGCCTGAGGCTACTAAAACTATGGCTGGACCAGAGGGTAAATTAAAAAAGTAGCTGAGGTACATTCCGCTAATACTGGAGATACACCCAGCGAATGCGCCTAAAATCATGACTTGATGTAAACGTTTCACTAGCAGGTAAGCAGTCGCTCCCGGTGTGATTAACAGTGCTAAGACTAGGATAACGCCTACAGTTTTCATGCTAGCGACAATTGTTAAAGCAATCAGCACCATTAAGCCAAAGTTTAACCGATGTACTGGTAAACCCGCAGCTTGTGCCCCTAGGGGGTCAAAGGTGTAAAATAATAGTTCTTTATATAATAACAAAACAACTATTAAAACTATAGCCGCAATCACGGCCGTGTCCCGCACTTCCTGGGATGTTACCCCCAGAATGTTACCAAAAAGAAAGTGACTCAGGTCGATTTTTTGGGTTTTTTGAATCACTGTAATTAAGGTGATACCCGTGGCGAAAAATGCTGACAGGACTATACCCATGGCCGCATCTTCTTTGATGGGGGAGTGGGTTTTTATCCAGGTGATGGCGATTGTACTGATTACCCCGGCTATAAATGCGCCTAAATAAATGTTTGCTCCTAGTATAAAGGCGATCGCTAGTCCTGGCAAGACTGAATGACTGATAGCATCACCCAGTAATGCTAGTCTTTGCACCATTAAGTAACTACCCACCACGGCACACAGCAAACCGACTATAATGGCGATGATTAGCGATCGCTGCATGAAGGTATATTGTAGTGGCTCAATTAATGCTTCAATCATACGTATTTAGGGTTTGCAACAGAAATTCTTTTCGTGGGGATAGGGAACAGGGAACAGGGAACAGGGAACAGTTTGAGCTATCCGTCACCCCTAAATTTTCCGATTTGATTTATTTAACCTAAAATGTCCACTTTTGATGGTAAAACCAGGAAAAACCCTGCACCGATTTTGTTTTTTAGCAATCTCAAACCTTTGATTTATATAGGTTTTAGATTTATTCAGCCAGTCCTATTTATACAAAACCAGAAATAGGGATAATTTAAGCAGCGTCATTAAAGTACATAACTCGACCACCATAGGCGCGATTCAGGTTTTCTGCTGTCAGAACTTGCTCTCGTACACCTGTAGCGATTAATTCCCGATTGAGTAAAATTAAATCATCAAAGTGAGTAATTGATTCGCCTAAATCGTGGTTAACTACTAAAACAATTTTACCAGCGGCGGCTAATTCCCGAAAGACAGTAAAAATCACAGCTTGGGTTTTTTGGTCAATACCCGCTAGTGGTTCATCACAGCAGTATATATCTGCTTGCTGTGCCAAAGCACGGGCTAAAAATACTCTTTGTTGTTGTCCCCCAGATAATTCTCCTATGGGGCGATCGCAATATGCTAACATTCCTACCCGTTGGAGGGCGTTTTTAGTTTCCTGACGACTAACTGGAGAAAAGCTACGTAACCAACCCGTCTTTTTTACCCTTCCCATCATCGCCACATCCCACACTGTAGCAGGGTAACTCCAATCTATTTGATTCCGCTGGGGGATATATGCAACTTTTTCTAGTTGCTGGGTTAATGGTTTCTCTTTATACAAAACTCTGCCACTACTCAGGGGGACTAACCCCAGCATGGCTTTCATTAAGGTACTTTTACCAGCACCATTAGGGCCAAAAATCCCCGTGATTCTCCCTGGTTTAATGATACAGTTAACATCTGTTAAAGCTGCTGCTGTGTGGTAATGCACCCCAACATGGGTAATATTAATACTTGTATTTGTAACTGCATAGTTCATGGGGTACACAGGGTCTAGGGTGAACATTTTGGCGACTTCCCAGAAAAATGAAAAGAATATGAGAATAGTGTACCTTAAATATGAGAAGAAGATGAGAAGAAGTGTAACTCAATGAAATCAATAGCTAGATTATTTTGCCCAGGTGTGGTAGGAGTATTGTTAGGCCTGACTATAGGCGGATGTAACCAAATAGATAGTAACCGCGTCTCCGGGGGGATTGATGCACAACCGCGAGTAGTTGCAACTAATACTATTATTGCTGATTTGGCTGAGGTAGTTGGGGGAGAGGACATTGAATTAATTAGTATTCTCCAAGCAGGTGTAGACCCCCATGTTTATGAACCCACACCAGCAGATGGCCGGGTTTTAGAAACGGCTGATTTAATCTTGTATAATGGCTATGATTTGGAACCCGGACTAATTAAGTTAATGAATGCAGTGGGTCAAAAAGCCCATAAGGTAGCGGTGGGGGAAGTTGTCTCAGCCTTGAAGTTAGATCAAGGTGATGGGAAAATTATACAAGACCCCCATGTGTGGGGAAGTGCAGAAAATGCCATCGCCATGGTCAATATAATTCGGGATGAGTTGATTAAATTATCCCCCGCAGATGCACCAGAATTTACTCAAAGAGCATCTGAGTTAACCAATGAATTACAGCAATTACATAACTGGATTAATCAACAAATTCAAACAATCCCCCCAAATAACCGCCAACTGGTCACCACCCATGACGCTTTTCAATATTACACTCAAGCCTATGGCTTGGCGATCGCTGGGACATTAATCGGTGTAAGTACAGAAGAACAACCCAGCGCCCAAACAGTTAAGCGTTTAGTAGAGTCTATTAAAAAGACAGGTGTACCCGCCATTTTTGCTGAGACTACGATCAACAAGGCCTTAATTACCACCGTGGCGCAAGAAGCCGGTGTAAAATTAGCACCAGCTAAATTATACTCTGATTCTATTGGTGCAAAAGGCAGTGATACCGATTCCTATATCAAAATGATGGTAGCTAATACTCGCACCATTGTAGAAGCATTGGGAGGTAAATACACACCATTTCAACTTAATTAATTCCATTTTTAACATACTTTTTTTCCGAGTAACAGATGTGAGAGGTACCCTTGGCGATCGCTCACACCTGATGGAGATATCCAACTTAAGCTTCCCCGGTTTAGACCCTATTGGTCAAGTTGTTTAATTCTTTCCATCAACAAACGAACTTGAACAGGTTTATTACGAAACCAGTCTGTTGACCAAATCCGGTAAATTTTCCAACCTAGTCTTTCAAGCACCTGTTGTCGCAGGCGATCGCGATCTCTGGCAGTCGGTGAACTATGGTAAGATGCACCATCACACTCAATCCCCAATAAAAACTCTCCTGAACGCTTATTATTGACCACAGCAAGGTCAATCCGATATCCTGAGCATCCAACTTGGGTGCGGATAGTGTATCCCTGCTGTGATAAAGTATGGTAAACATCTTCCTCAAATGGCGAGTCAAAATGAAGCGTGTCCGTGTAAGAGTTACCTTGCAGTCGTTCTCCACCACTCGCAGCGTATTCTAAGTAATTACGCAGTGCTTCTACACCTTTGCTTTTAGTCCGGGTTAAGTCAATGTCTCCACCCTGTATGGAAGAAACAAGTGTAATTTTACTTTTTGCCCTTGTGATAGCTACGTTGAGTCGTCGTTGTCCACCTTGGCGATTCAATGGTCCAAAGTTAAGAGAAAGTTTACCTTGATCATCACGAGCATACCCAATGCTGAGTATAATCCCATCTCGCTCATCACCCTGAACATTTTCCAGTGCTTTGAGAAAAAACTGAGATGAGTTATCGCTGCAAAATATCTCAAAATCGGGATTTTCTTGCCCTAAAATCTCAATTTGCTCCTGAATCGCCTCCCCTTGTGCTTCGCTAAAGGCAATAATACCAAGGGATTGTTCGGGAAACTTACGAAAATGCTCTAAGGCCAAATGAGCAACCACTTCTGCTTCGCGTCGATTATCTCTGCGTCCACCACGATCATAAACTCCATCAGGAACGTGCTTAAACGACACTCCCAAATCTGAATTTTGAATTGGGTTTGGAAAGGTAACTAACTGAGAATCATAAAAATACTTATTAGAAAACGCTATCAAACGTTCGTCTTGACTGCGATAATGCCATTTCAGAGTCCGCGCAAACATAAAATTTGAACATTCATCCAAAACGCTTTCATAGCTTGCATCATCCTCATCATTCATATCTTCCTCCTTATCTCCAGTAGAAAAGAATGATGTGGGAGGAAGCTGTTTATTATCGCCAATTACAATAACTTGATTAGAACGGATAATCGCAGGAACAACATCTTCAGTCCGAAGCTGAGATGCTTCATCAAAAATCAGAACATCAAAATGAACTACATTTGGATTTATATATTGGCTTACCGAAAGCGGACTCATCATCCAGCAAGGCTTTAAGGTTTTAACTAAGTTTGGTATCCCCTTTTGTCTATCGTTGAGGAGTTTACGTATAGGTAAATGTCGGCTTTTCTTAGTCGTTTCTCTTTTCAAATTAGGTAACTCAGCTAGAGCAAGTGAGGTATTTTCCCACTTTTGCCAACGTTGCACATGAAACTGTTTTAGACGTTCTCTAGCAGCATCTAGTTGATTATAGTCGAGTTGAGCAAACTCCTTGATTAGCCGTTCGTGTACTTCAACATTAAAATTCTTCAACTCCGGTTTTCTCGCCAGAATAGCATCAAGACATATTTGATAAATGCGCTTTTCTAAAACCGGAAACCATTGCTCTGGTTGAATTTGATTCTCACGTAAAGCATCTAAGAATTTACTATTGGCAATATTTTCGATTTTTTGGTAAGTTTCTTTATAACTTAACCATTCTTGAAAATAAGGCAATTCCGATTGAGCTAACTTTAAAAATGTTGCTAATTCCACAAAAGCAATTTGATTATGAGGTAGATAAGAATCTGTGATATCACTTTCCCTAAAGTAAGATAATAGGAAATTTAATCCTTTTCTAATACTGTTATGGACTGACTCATATTTCTTAACTAATTCAGCAAATTCACGCCTTTTTAAAGGAGAATTTATCAAATTTTGAATGTAATCAGCAGGAAGCGAATACTTTTGTAAGCCAATCAACCAACTTAAAGCTTGTTCAATTTCTTTTAACTCTGCTTCACTAGAAACTTCTGGATTAAATAAAGAACCAAAAATCCGACGAGCGGGATAGTCACTCTGACGTAACCTATTTTGCAAAGACTCAATATGATTAGCTTTCTTCCTATTAAAAATTTCAAATAATGTTAAAATCTGGCTGATAAAATTTCTATTCTCCCGCGATCGCTTATCATTTTCAATTTCCCGAACATCATTTTTAAGAGTATTAAAAGCATCTTGAGCCTGAGCAATATTTACTTTAGCCCAATTATCCGGTAACTTCGATGGTGGTACTTTCAATATATGTTGAATAGCCAAATAGCAATTATCTAGAGACTCTAAATTCAGCAAAGCTGGAATTTGTAAATTTGTCTGCAATTGTTGATTAATCTTTTGCAGTGAAGAAAGTGCTTCCTGAAATTCGTCTATTTTCTCTCTGATTTGCAACTCCAGCTCATAAGAATAAGAATCTAGAGAACTTTTTGCCCAAAGATTTATTTTTTCTCCCTTAAATAAAGGTATAAATTGTGCCAGTTGATTTAATAAAACTTTTGCCTCTTGGAATCGCAGAGGATTCCATTGGCTGAAGTTTGCAAATATGACATTCATACTGGGAACTGCTTCCCGTTCTTTTCTCAAAAGTTCACCAAATATCTCAAATGCTGATTTTTCTAAAGGCTTTTCCTTAGTGTGTAAACTTGTCAGATATAAAATTAGTGATTGACGAGTAGAAACAAGCCTTTCAAAGAAAAGATGATTATTTTCTGCACTATCAAGTTTAACGTATTCAATAGTTTTTGACAAATTATGTACAAGCTCTCGCTTATCTGTTGTAGCACTGTGGTGAAGATTAAGACACATATGGTCTAAACCACATTCAGCCATGCGTTTATAAACCACACTCAATGCTGTCTCTTTTTCTGCAACTAATAAAACTGATTTACCATCGCCAATCAGTTCCGCAATCATATTTACAATAGTTTGACTTTTACCTGTTCCTGGTGGTCCTTGGACAACAAAGCTAGAACCAGCTTTTGCTGCTTCAATTACAACTTGTTGACTGGAGTCAGCATCAACAATTTGAAATATTCCTTCAGGTTTTACTTGTGAATCCAGAGCAGATGCAGGTAGAGGTTCTGTATAGTTCGACTGATAATTAGTTAAATCTCCACTAATTGCTTGCAAAATTGGGTGGTCAAAAATCAGAGTTTCATTTTCGATAATGTCCCTCACCATTGCAGCCTTTGCATAGGAAAATAGTGAGAGAAATACATTCTCTTTAATTTCCCATGTCTTTTGTTCTTCTAATAATTCCCTAATCTCAGTAATAATTTTGTTATAACTTAGTGTTTGTATAGCTTCTTCATCTGGAAGCTCAATTCCAAAAGTCTGCTTTAACTTTTGTGCGAGGGTTGGATTTAGTGCAATATCTTCGTTTAAAAAAGATATTTTATAAACCTCTCGTCTAGGTTCTTTAATTAAGTCTACAGGTACTAAAACGAGTGGGGATAGCAAAGCATCATCTGGTTTATCCTTCTCATACCAACTTAAGGTTCCAAGTGCCAGAAACAAACTGTTGACACCTCGTTCTTCAAATGACCGTCGCGCCTCAAGGCGTAATTTGTTGAGCCGTTTTAATTGCTCATTGCCTATTTGGCGAGTAATTAATTCAAGCGGATTTTTTTCGGCTGTTAATGCTTTAAAGTTTTCTAACTGGGTAATGTCTTGATTTTCACTATCAATCCTGAAAAAAGAAAGGGATTTTTTCTCTTTTGTTAGCTTGGTGAAGAGAACATCTGGTTCATCTGTGATAACTTCTAAATTTCGAGGACTATTTTGCCGAAACTTGATCAGAGGATTGCGTCGTCCTAAATCAGCCAGTCCAGCTTTCCACTGTACAATTTTCTGAGCAAGGTTTGGTTGAGAACTGGAAGCTGACTGTCCCATAGTTGCTTTTCTTGTAAATAGGCCTATTGCTTAATATTATACTACCCTTTCAACCAGGGTAAGCTCATCTAATTTAGTATAAAAATGACTTGACAAAAGAATCAGAATAGGGAGCATAAATAATATACTTGACACAGAAGAAAAACAGTGAGATGACAAAAATACCCTGCCCTCAACAGTATCTTCATGAATCCTGCGGTGTCAAACTACCATCAATTCTAGTTTCAAAGGTAACCTAGCCATGGCTACTTTAATAAATATAATCAAAAAATATACTAATGAATAAACCCATCGAAGTCCGTAACCCTCGAAATGGCAAATATGACTATGTAATTCTCCCCCCATCTCCTAGATTATTATCACACCAGTGCCAGCACGCTCGCAGGGCGCAAACTCGCTGGTATCACATCGGTTTAGAAGCCAGAATTGAGGCCTTACAAACATGGAAACAAGCAATAGTCTCTGTTCAGGAACAGCTCACACAGGCTTTAGTAACTGATACCGGGAGACTGTCCACCTCAATATTAGAAATAAACACTTTCCTAGATAATATTGACCGTTGGTGTGACTTAAGCCCAGAACTACTACGAGACTCGGCTAAAAATACAGCCATCCCATTTATCGCCCTAGAACAAACATCAGTACCTTACCCCTTAGTGGGAGTAATTAGCACCTGGAACCTACCCCTATTGCTATCCACAATCAACACCATTCCCGCATTAATAGCAGGTTGTGCCGTCATTGTCAAACCTAGCGAGATTTCACCCCGCTTCGTCACCCCCCTGATTACAGCTCTCAAGACTGTACCAGACTTGCGTGATGTGTTAAGTTTTGTCGAAGGAGGAGGAGAAACAGGCGCTAACCTCATAGAGAATGTAGATTTAGTTTGCTTTTCCGGGAGTCTAACCACAGGGAGAAAAGTAGCTCAGGCCGCAGCTCAACGCCTCATTCCCGCCTATTTAGAATTAGGGGGAAAAGACCCAGCCATTGTTTTAGAATCAGCCAATCTGGAATTAGCCACCCGTGCTATTTTGTGGGGTTCGGTATTCAACGCTGGACAGTCATTTGTTTCCATTCAAAGAATTTATGTAGCCCAATCAATATTTACACAGTTTTATCATCAACTCATAGCAAAAGCTATTAGTTTACAGTTAGCCTATCCCCAGCTTAACAGTGGAGAAATTGGCCCTATCATCACCGAAAAACAAGCCGCAATTATCAACCACCATCTAATAGATGCAATAGAAAACGGAGCATTAATACATTGTGGCGGTAAGGTGGAACAATTAGGCGGGGGTTGGTGGTGTCGTCCCACCGTGATTACTCAAGTCAACCATTCTATGAAGCTGATGACAGATCCAACTTTTGGCCCCATTATGCCAGTAATGCCATTTACCACCCTTGAGGAAGCGGTATACTTAGCAAATGATTCTATATATGGACAAAGCGCAGCCGTGTTTGCACTCTCCCAGGAGGAAGCTTTAGCCGTGGGGAGACTTGATGCTGGTGCTATTAGTATTAATGATGCTGCTTTGACTGCTATTGTGTCTGAGGGAGAAAAAAATTCTTTTAAATTATCCGGTCTGGGGGGGTCACCCATGGGACGAGGGTTAATTCAACGCTTCCTCAGAAAAAAAGCATTTTTGATCAAAACTAACTCCAGTCCCGACCCTTGGTGGTTTGATCACAGTTGGGGCGATTTACACTAATCCACAATGGCTCTGGATTTTATTGATCTCAGAAGCGTTATAATTTAATTTCTTAATTTCCCAATCTGATATTTAACAAGGTGTAAGTATGGCCAAAAGTGACAAAATTAATTTTTCTACCCCCAGCGGATTCCCCGAATTTCTTCCCAGTGAAAAACGCTTGGAATTATATTTGTTAGATCACATTCGCCGGGTGTTTGAAAGTTATGGCTTTACTCCCATTGAAACCCCTGCAGTGGAACGTTTAGAAGTTCTGCAAGCTAAGGGCAATCAGGGGGATAATATTATTTATGGCATTGACCCTATATTACCACCAAATCTGCAAGCTCAAAAGGAGAAAGCCGGGGAAACAGGTTCAGAAGCTAGAGCTTTAAAATTTGACCAAACTGTACCCCTAGCTGCTTATATTGCTCGTCACCTCAATGAGTTAACTTTTCCTTTTGCACGTTACCAAATGGATGTGGTTTTTCGGGGAGAACGCGCCAAAGATGGGCGCTTTCGTCAGTTCCGTCAGTGTGATATTGATGTAGTGGCTCGTCGTGAACTGAGTTTACTCTATGATGCTCAAATGCCCGCAATTATTAGCGAAATCTTTGAGAAAGTTAATATTGGTGATTTTCTGATTCGCATCAATAATCGCAAGGTGCTTACAGGCTTTTTTCAATCTGTGGGTATTCCTGAAAATAAAATTAAATCCTGTATTAGTATAATTGACAATCTAGAAAAAATCGGTGAGGCTAAAGTTAAGCAAGCTTTGGCAGCAGAAGGTATTAATACTGAATATACCCAAAAAATTATTGATTTTATTAATATTCATGGTTCCGTTGATCAGGTTTTAGATAAGCTCAAGCATCTGGCGGAAAATCTCCCAGAAGCCCAGGTATTTAATTTGGGGGTGACTGAGTTAGCAACTGTCATTGCAGGTGTGCGTAATTTGGGAGTCTCAGAAAATCGGTTTTGTATTGATTTATCTATTGCTCGTGGTCTTGATTATTATACCGGAACCGTTTACGAAACAACTTTGTTAGGTCATGAAGCTTTAGGTAGTATTTGCTCAGGCGGTAGATATGAGGAATTAGTGGGAACTTTTTTAGGCGAAAAAATGCCCGGTGTGGGTATTTCTATCGGCTTAACTCGTTTAATTAGTCGCTTACTTAAAGCTGGTATTCTCAATACTTTATCTCCTACACCAGCCCAAGTGATGGTCGTAAATATGCAAGCAGATTTAATGCCTACTTATTTAAATGTATCTCAAAACCTGCGCCGCGCGGGAATTAATGTAGTAACTAATTTCGAGCAGCGCCCTTTAGGTAAACAATTCCAACTTGCTGATAAACAAGGGATTCAATTTTGTGTAATCATTGGCTCCGAGGAAGCTGCAGCCCAAAGGTCATCTCTCAAGGATTTAAAATCAGGTGAACAAGTCGAAGTCACCCTAGATAACTTAGCACAAGAAATTAAAAACCGGTTAACTAGCGTAGTAAGCTCCCCAACTTCTTAGATAATTGGCATAATCTCATATAACTTGTCCAGAAGTCGGGGATCTGTGCGACAACTTTGAGAGGATGTTTGTCACGTCATGATTAGTGTATCAACTATATACCTTATTTCTATTTTTCCTCTGCCTAAAGTGACAAAAGAGGGTTAATGTAGACCCTGTTATATTCTGATTAGGACTTACGCAACTGGCACAGGCGATCGCGATCGCTAAATGAAAGTACATTGGTATTATATAAGTGATGTCAAGATTCACGAAAAAATAGGTAGAGGGTGTTAACGGTTGACTGTTGACTGGGAAGAGGTGTGATCATTAACAGCCATTAGCCGGGGAATAAATTAAGCGTCTGATAATGATTGTTAACCATATTTATAAAGTTATATTTAACACCCCACCCAGTCGGATTTATCCGACTTTAGCTATCAGACAGGGGTTTCTAACCCCTGGCTCCCGGTTGTCGTAGCTCTTTAGACTGTTTTCCTCCCTTGTCCACCTTGTCTTACACTCACGACAATGTAAAAAACCTACCCTTGTAAGCCCCCCATCAG
>NZ_JAQMTM010000060.1:0-4207 GCF_028331085.1 Anabaena sp. CS-542/02 | reverse complement strand
ACGACAGAAAGACAGCCAGTGATGGAAGTCTTGTAGGTATTCATGACAAGAACCATATTGCTGAGGAGCCGTATGAGGTGAAAATCTCACGTACGGTTTTGAAGACGAGTCGGTCAGGTGACTGACCGGCTTAGTTTAATCCAGTGTGGCTGACATTGACACTCCAAAATAGTCCAGTACCAAAAGCTCGAAATTCTTTATTCTGGGGGGTTGAATTCCTGGGAATAAAAATGAAATAGATATTGTAATTATTAATATGTTTTTGTGGGAAGTAAGCACCAAGTGCCAAGAACAAAGTGTACAACATCCTAGTTTTCATAACAAATTATGAACTTTATGTCTAATTGTGAAGTCATTAGGTCGAATTTGGCAGAATTACTGTGGATCCAGCTGATGGAGTGTCAAAATGTTAAGAGTGCAATCTATTCACTCAAGTCACTTATGCCGAAAGCTATTTGGAATGGTACTGTGTTAGCCCAAAGCGATAACACAATTCTGGTGGAAGGTAACCATTATTTTCCCCATGAATCTATTAATCAGGAATACTTCCAAGAAAGTAATACCCACACTACTTGTCCGTGGAAAGGTGTTGCTAGCTACTACAGTATTGAAGTTGATGGACAAACCAACAAAGACGCAGCATGGTACTATCCTAGTACCAAGGAGAAGGCTAAACATTTTCAAGGCTATGTCGCTTTCTGGAAAGGTGTAAAAGTCGAGGCTTAGTTCTTAGTTGGCATTGGTAACACTTGCGACTTATATCCTCTGTATTTTAGAGATATAATTTTACCTGTAGAGCAAAGTATAAAGTATATGGTAGTATTTTGTTAAATACTATATATTTTGCTCGTTTTTAACCCATTAATTCGGGTATAATTGACAATATCATTGCGATATTGGTATTTGGGTGACATTCCCAATAATTTCTGCCAGGGTGTTTAATAATTCCTCCTCTTGATAAGGTTTACGAAAATAAGCCTCAGCGCCTAATTGCATGGCTAATTCTCGATATTGACTGGTGCCGTGAGATGAAATCATCACAACTGGAATATTTTTCATCTCAATATCTGTTTTGATGTAACCTAAGAAAGCATAACCATCAAGACGGGGCATTTCGATATCACAAATCACCGCCGCAACTTTTAAACCACGTTGCAGTTTTTCTAGGGCATCTTGACCATCTTGAGCTTGTTCAACTTGATAACCTCCTTTTTGTAAAGTCATGGTTAAGAAGCGACAAACATTGATTGAATCATCAACAATTAAAATTGTGCCTTTATGATCATCAATTCTCCCTGGTAGTTTATGGTGATTCAAGACAGGTAAGACTGTTTTTAAACCGACTGATGATAACTGATTGTTTTTAGGAGTACCCTGGTGAGTGGCAAACCATTCCAGCAAATCGTTGGCATTAACTAATACTAATACTCGTCCATCACCTAAAATTGCACAGTTACTCAAGCCTTTTGGTAAAGGTATATTACCTTCAACTTGGCGAATAGCTACTTCCTGCTCACCCCAGCAACGCTCTACTTGGATAGCTATTGGCTGATGACTACCTTTGAGGATTAAGACGCTGTTAGCGTTAATCACTGGGGGTGTTTCCAGTTCAGGGTTATTGTAGCGTGGACAATTAAATTGAAAATAGCGACTCAAGTTAATCAATGGTAGGGTGTTTCCTTGCCAATTGAGAAAGGCGCTCCCTGCTATTGAGAATACTTGCTCGTTTTGCAGTAAAAATATTTCGGCAACGATTTCTGTGGGAAATGCCAATAAGATTTTATTGCTTTCTACCACGAGAACTCTGGCTACGGATAGTGCCAATGGTACTGTCAGAGTAAAGGTAGTACCTACTCCTGGGTTGGTATCAACTCTAATTTCTCCTCGCACTGATCTAAGGTTATTACGTACTATATCCATGCCAACACCACGACCAGATAAGGCGGTGACTTGGTGGGAAGTGGTAAAGCCTGGTTCAAAAATTAGTGATAATATTTCCTCGTCGCTGGCATTAGCTAGTAAAGTAGTATCTAATCCCATTGCTACGGCGCGAGAGCGAAGGTTTTCTAAAGAAATACCCCGACCATCATCACGCATGGTAACAATTATGCGATTACTGCGATGGCTAGCTGTAATTTCAATTAATCCTTGTTCTGGTTTACTTAAAGCCCGACGGGTTGCCGGATCTTCGATACCATGATCAAAGGCATTTCTTAATAAGTGCATAATTGGCTCATTTAAGGCCTCTAAAATGCTACGTTCAATTAATGTATCTCTACCTTCAATTTTTAGTGTGACATTTTTACCATACTCGACATTAAGAGCATGCAATGCTCTGGGAAAACGCTCCACTAAATCGGAGAAGGGACGCATCCGAATATGATTAATTTTTCTCCCTAATTGTTTGGATGTGTGATTAAGTTTGCGAGAAATTTGATCTGTATCATCAACGGTTAATTGAATATCAGTTGTGACTTCTTGTAGCTCCACAATACTTTCTATAATTTCATGCGATCGCCGGTTAATTTCCTCTTGGCGATCCATTTCTAATGTAGGGATTTTTTTTATATATCCTAGCTGATATTCTCGGAGGGAGGACGCTGGGTTTGTGTTAACAGATGGATGGGCGATTTTCTCATATGTTGTCCGCAGTTCATAGTTTTCTCGCTCTAGAGTTTGGACTCGCTGATACAAACTTCCCACGAGTTTACGGAGTTTTTGCAGTTGGAAATTTAACCCATTACGCTGGACAGTCAGTTCTGCAAATAAATCATGAATTTGATCAAGTTGTTGAATAGGAACTCGCACAGTATTTTCTCTCGGTTCACAGTCTTTGACTACACTATTTAGCTCCTCTGTATGGGTTATATATTTATCAGCTATGGTGGCAATTTCCGCCGAGAATATTTGATCTTCTGCTGTTGTCTGTACTTCTTCAGGTATATAAATATTTACCTCGTTCAGACATATCTCAGTGGGTAAAATCTCCGCTTGATTTGTCAATACCAAAGCTTGCGATCGCCGCCATGCTTGCAAAGCTAACTGGGCAACTTCGGGAATGCGCTCTCTGCTGACCGTGCTGATATGATGCGCTATCGATTCACAAAGACTCGTAAAGGCTGGCAATTGTAGCATTTCTCCCAAACCGCCCAATTCAGCTGCCATAATAGCCACTTCCTCTTGTAAGCAAGGCTGAGAGATGTCTGCCAATACAGACTCCAGACGCTGCAAACATCCTTCCACTTCAGTTTGAAACAGCATCGGGATAATATCCTGCCCATCTTCGGGTGATAACATGGTGGCAGCATCTTCAGGAGAGGGTTCGCCCAGGTGATCTCCCAGTTCCTTAAATACTGGATAACAAAAACTATCTAACCACTGCTGTTCTATCTCATTTCCTTGTGATAAGGATTCTATGATTTGCCTGAGCCAGTCAACTGCTGAGAGTAGTAAATTTTGGGCGTGATGGTCAACATCACGGTAATTTTTACGGGTTTTTAGGACTTTAAAAGCATCCTCTAGACGGTGGGCTAAATCACTAAGAGTCCGATATCCCATCATTCCAGCCCCCCCTTTGATTGAATGGGCTGCTCGAAGTGCAGCGTTAATTCTCTCCAAGTTGATGCGCTTACTGGTGTCGATTTCCAGCAACACTGCTTCTAGGGTATTAAGATAATCTCTTGCTTCTTCAAGAAACTGCATCTGGATTGCCAGTTCTTTATCCTTTGACATCTTCTTCATGTTCTGTTCCAAGATTGAAGACAAATATAGCCACTCTTATCTATAGGGAGCATCCCGAATATGCACAAGGCAGTTTTGATGTTCATCTCGCAAATCCTGCCATCTAGGCGGGAAACAGAGAGTTTTCAATTCTGTACTTTTGTAAGCAAAAAGATTGAAAAAAAATATCTCGCTTTCATATGTAACAAATTTACTATCAAAACAAAAAATAGTTTTATTTCCCATGACTGTGATCATAACCTATACCTTTTCGATAACATTTCCTCACAATTACACTCACGAAGTCAGATTGCTTTCCAGTTGGCCTTAATAGTTGAATCTTGCAATCGCTAAGAAATTACGCCATTCCCAGTACTATATTCTCCAAAATGCTGAAGAGCGCTGGGTGTTAACTACATTGAGCAATCGTGCACATCCAGGACTGGAAAAGCTCGTTATCTACGCTTTTCCTACCATACAGGATGTT
>NZ_JAQMTM010000059.1:0-9220 GCF_028331085.1 Anabaena sp. CS-542/02 | reverse complement strand
GCGTTTGACTTATATTTGCACGACTCTACCAGGTAAAATCACTATTGGTAGTGCGATCGCCTTGATGGCAATTTCCATGATGATTCCGGTTCCGGGAACCAATACTCTCCCGGCGATGGGCGTTTTTGTCACTAGCTTTGGTTTGCTCGAAGATGACGGAGCAATTACCTTAGGTGGTTTAATTATGTGTCTTTTGGGGGCAATTTTGACTATTTCAATTTTGAGCGCTCTAATTTGGGGTGGTTCTAGTCTTCTGGACTTAGTTAAAACTTGGCTAGGCCGTTAAGACCTAGATAATCTTATAAGCCGTTCTACCAAAACAACGTGCCGTCAACGTAGAAAGATGCGTATTCCTGCTAATGGCGTAAGAGATAGTCGTTTAATTTATGTCCTGATTGAATCAGGACTTACGCAAAACAGAACGAAAGTAGCGGTAATTCATGAATCACCCGTACATCAGAACTAGGTTTTTAGTCCAATCTTGCGTAAGTCCTATGAATATTAGAATAATCTATGTATAAGATTGAAAGTTTCGATAGTTATAATGTTTGGTTTGGCTTGAATTACAACTCGATCAAGTATAATTGGATTAATGAATAAAAAATCAATAATCAAACAAAATTGCCAACAGCAAAAAATACGGGCATTTTGCTATTATTCCACTTAAAATCAGGTCTTTAGTTCAAAAAAATGTGAAGATATCTCAAGGATAAAAAAATCAAACCCAGGTATCACAAATCATCCTGATATTGGTTTTGAATGGAACCAACGCTCATATTTTATCTTTTTTTAGGAAATTATTGAGAATATTTAGCAATATAGGTTGAGATTTTGATATATTAAAAGCAAGCAGTCTCATGGAATCCGGGAATAGGTGGGTATTTTTTCTGGATAAAAACAGGCAAACAACAGGATTTTTATGGCTACGTCACGCCAGCTATGGGTTTCAAGCCTTTTCCAGCCTTGATATATATCAAGCATTGCGCTGGGAGTCAGTATGGCTACGCTACGCAAGCTACCAGGTAAACTTAGCAAGTAGAATCTTTTGAACCGGCTAATAAAAAACAATACAAAATGAATTTGAAGGTTGCTGTAATATCTCTCCGGGGGTGAGTGAACTTTAATCTAGAGACTTTGTTAACCAGAAAGAAATTTATTAAAAATGATGCTATAAAGTGCCTACCTGCTTGTTACTAGTAAATGCAGAATATTCTCGTTTATTGCTCAGGTTTGAAGCATCGTAGCCAAAATTACATGAGTTTTTTCTCATAATCTTCTGTTCATACAATTCACTAATGAGTAAATTTCGATGAATACTTTTTTTTGTTCTGATCATGCACGAGAAGTCGGAGAAGATATTATTGGTAGTGCTACAAATTATCAAACATATATTCTGGTTGAATGTCCTCAACCCTGGACTTATGAGGCTTTTCAATCTAAATGGGTACCAAATAATTTACAGGTTCTAGTAGAGGAAGTCCGCTGCGCTAGATTACCCGTGAGGTTTCTTTTAATTGCAAATAATTATTCCCATAAGGTGGACTACACCACCCTTTTGATTTATCAAAAACAAGAGGGTATGATTCATGGATACCAAAAATACGAGTTTAAACTGCCACATATTGAACAAGTAGCGGGGGTGGTAAAACAATATTTATGGGGAAAAATATCCGACTATGAAACAGATACAGGTATAACTAGAGATATTTTAGTCTGTACCCACGGTAGCCATGATCAATGTTGCGCTAGATATGGTAGTCCTTTTTATTTCCAAGCTAGGACGACTGTGACGGATTTGGAGTTGGATCATGTCAGGATTTGGAAATCTAGCCATTTTGGTGGACATCGATTTGCACCAACAGCAATAGATTTACCAGATGGTAGATATTATGGTGTTCTCAATCAGGAATCCTTCAGGTCAATTTTAACTCGTACAGGTGATATAGAGTCTCTCAGGAAAGTATATAGGGGCTGGGGAGTTCTACCTAGTGCGCTACAAATCTTAGAAAGAGAACTGATGTTATATCACGGGTGGAATTGGTTTAATTATCAAGTAGGGGGGAAAATTATTCAGCAGAGTTTAGATAATAATACAATTTTAGCCGAGTTAAGTTTTGAGGACTCACATGGTTCTCTATTTATTTACGAGGCGAAACTTGTCAAAGACAAAACAAGAACACTAGAAATCAAGGGTTCTTGCAATGCCAAAGAAAATTCTGTATTTGTCAAATATGCTGTAGATAGTATGAGAATTGTATGTAATAAAGTTGCAACTTTGAGTAGTTAAGGCTGGCTGATTTCCAAAGATGATGAGGTTGTTATCTACCAAACAGCTAGTAAAAATAAGCTCTCAATCATTGCAAATTTTAAACAACAAAACTCAGGGTTTAACAAACCACACCTTTATAGGAAACACCAGTTAAGAACCGAGCATTTGCAAATTATGTAACGTAGCATATAGTCCACCAGCTTGTAACAATTCCTCATGGCTTCCTGTTTCGAGTAATTCACCTCGCTGCAACACAAAAATTCGATTTACATTGCGAATTGTTGACAGCCTGTGAGCAATAATAATGGCGGTACGCCTCACTAAAACCTGGTTTAATGCCTCTTGGACTAAGGTTTCTGTATTCACGTCTAAACTAGCTGTGGCTTCATCCAAAACTAGAATTTGTGGGTTACGAATTGCGGCACGTGCGAAGGCTAAAAGTTGCTTTTGACCACTAGAAATATTTGTGCCTCGTTGCCGCAGTTTAGTATCATACCCTTGGGGTAATTGTTCAATAAACTCAGCAATATTGGTTTTACTGGCAGCTTGTTTAATTTCTTCAAGGGGATAATAGTCGCCTAAAGTGATGTTACTTTTAACGTCACCAGCAAACAAAAAGCCTTCTTGCAAAATTACTGCCATATAGCGTCGTAAGTCCGCCTGTGCTAGATCCCGAATATCTACGCCATCTAGTAAAATGCGCCCTTGGGTTGGTTCATAAAGACGGCACAATAGCCGAATAACTGAAGTTTTTCCCGCACCGGTCGGACCGACTAATGCGACTTTTTCCCCGGGATGAATTACGAAACTTAAGTTTTTAATTACATAATCATCGTCTTTGTAAGCAAACCAGACATTTTCAAAACGAATTTCTCCCAATTGTACAGGAGTGTCAAAATCTTGGTGTTCTATCTTACCAACTATTTCATCTATATACCCAAAAGTTGAATCAAATATAGAAAAGCGAGGATGACTAGTATCGCGGATTTCTATGGGTTCATCTAAAATGTTGATAATGCGTTCAATGGCGGTAAAACCAGCTTGGATGACGGTAAATTTTTCGGCAAAATCTCTTAAAGGGTCAAATAGTCGCTGGGCATATAAGATAAATGCTGCTAAAATTCCGAAGGTGAGGAAATCACCTAAGAGCAACCAACCACCTAACAGCAGAACCCCAGCGATCGCCATTAGTGCTATCCATTCTAAAGTTGCTGAAACAGCGGAATCATAAAAAATGGTTTTATCTATTTCCTGGATGTAACCTTGATTTGTGTGGCGAAATAATTCGGCATTAAATTTTTCTCGTCGGAACAACTGAACTACATTAATACCAACTATATTTTCTTGTAACTGAGAATTTAAACTAGAAAGTTCTTCCCGTACCTTATAATTGGCTTGGCGGTACTTTTGCTGAAAGTAAATAATTAACCAAGTAATGGGTACGAGTATCAGCAGCAGCAAGCAAGCAAGTTTCCACTCAATGGAAAACATAATAGCGATGATCACCAGCATACTAAATACATTGGAGACAATACCGATGGCGCCGGTGGAAAAGACATCCCCTAATACTTCCACATCGCTGGTGAGTCGAGTAATTAATTTACCTACGGGTGTACGGTCAAAAAAACGTACTGCTAAAGATGTGACATGATGAAATAAATCCTGGCGAATTGCGGCTGTGATGTTTTGTCCCAGCTTTTGTAGTATATAACCCTGAATGCCAATTAATACCAGTCGGATGGCGATCGCTACAAGTATTAATATTAGTAGAATATTTAACCCTTCCGACAAGGGGAGATTCCTGAGTAACTCATAGGTACTTGGTTCATTGCGAATCAGAGAAATCACCTGTCCAATCAACAGTGGTTGCACTGCGTTGGCTAATGCAATGGGTACAAGTAGGACTATTGCCAGTGTCAGCAGTTTTCCATCGCGACGAGCATAGGGCAATAGACGTAAAAATAACCGCCAGTCATTGTTATTTGAGCGGTTGTTCCCGTGGGATTTGTTTACAGATTGGTAATTGCTCATATTCACACTCCCACGGCTAAAAGCACATGGGATTCTTGCTTCATCTAGCCAACTTACTTAGAGGATTTTCTTCCCATTCGCAGAGATTGTTCTGTCCACAAGCTTGATATTCCCTATGCCCCACATTACCATTTTATATTACAATAATGTTTAGATAAAATCAATACTAAGTTTATCTTTGTGATCCTATTTAGGGTAGAAAGCCTAACTTTCTGTGCTTGTCATCGAACCGGCGATGAAGGCTCCCAAAACCGTACCCATCCATAATCCAGTTGTACTACCTTGCCATGTTGCTCCGGGTGTTACCCAAACATTACACATGAATTTTAAGCCCCAAGACTGGTTTTGACATTTCTGGTTATGTAGCATTGATGTCATGTGTCCACCGATGTAAGCACCAAAAAGACCTAGTGTCACAGCTAAGAATGTGCAAGTTAAAAATCTATTTTTCATCATGATTAATGCTAGTTCTAGTAGTAATGGTGGGTTACGCTACCCTAACCCACCCTACAGTTTTTGGTGTTCTTTGATCAACCTGTATTTCTCATCCCGGCGGCAATACCATTAATAGTTAACAGTGCGCCTCTGAGTAACTCACCTTTGCTGTATCTAGAATTAATCACACCAGATGTGCTAGTTATGTTACGTGATTCACGCAAGCGTTTGAGTAGGGAAACTTGGATGAAACCTAAAGGTAAAATCGTACCATTACGTAACTGTACTGAACGCTGTAAGACAGGATCACCATCCAACAGCCGATTATGTCCAGTGATTTTCAGCACTAAATCTCTAGTGAGATAGAATTCGTTGGCAATTTGCTCGAATACTTTTTCTAGTCTGGCTTTATCTTCAGGATTAGCTAATTCTTCCACGTAGTGATGGGCCATTTGCATATCTACTTTGGCCAGGGTCATTTCTGCTTTGGAAATCACCATTTTGAAGAAAGGCCACTTGAGATAAAAGTAGCGTAGTAATTTCAGATGTTCTTCGGGTTCTTCATTGAGGAATCCCTGTAAAGCTGTACCCATACCATACCACGAAGGCAATAAGAAACGGGTTTGTGTCCAGCTAAATACCCAGGGAATGGCGCGTAAACTGCTGAGGTCTTTTTTGCCTGATGGTCGCCGCGCTGGACGGGAGCTAATTTGTAACTGGCTAATTTCTTCAATGGGGGTAACTTGGTGGAAAAAGTCGATAAAATCCGGTTGCTCGTAAATCAACTGGCGATAATGTTGACGCGATCTCCCGGCTAATTCTTCCATAATCTCATTCCAAGGTTCGATATCATCAAACCCTGTTCGTAGTAAACTAGCTTCAATTACCGCAGTGGTAATAGTTTCCAAGTTGTACATAGCTAAGTCCAGCAAAGAGTATTTAGAAGCTAATACTTCCCCCTGTTCAGTAATCTTAATGCGCCCATTAATACTGAGTCCTGGTTGAGCTAAAATCGCCTCGTAAGCTGGTCCCCCACCCCGTCCCACGGAACCACCCCGCCCGTGGAAAATTCGCAAATTTACACCGTATCCTTCAGCAATTTTCTGGAGTGATTTTTGAGCTTTATGGATTTCCCAATTACTACTTAAAAAACCAGAATCTTTATTGCTGTCAGAATACCCTAGCATGACTTCCTGTAAATTGGGAGTCAGGGGGGAGGCTGTGGTAGGGATGGGTAATGATGAGCCGTTTTCTTGACTAGCTTTAACTGCTTCATAGCCACCGGCTAATAAAGCTCGATATAATGGCAATTCAAATAACTGTCGCATGACGCTTCTGGAGCGTTGTAAGTCTTCGACTGTCTCGAATAAGGGCACAACTTGAATAGTTCCCACGGCGATGGCGGGGTCAAACAGTCGGGATTCTTTGGCTAATAGTAACACTTCCAAGACATCGCTCACTTGCCGACACATACTGATAATGTATGTTTGGCAGATGTTGACACCAAACTCTTGCTGTAGCGATCGCAATATCCGGAAAGTTTCAATGACATCGTTAGTTTTTGCCGAAAATGGCAATTCTGATGGAATTAGCGGCCTGCGGGTTTGTAGTTCCCCTGTGAGCCAAGCAACTCGCTGTTCTTCGGATAGTTCATTGTAGGGTTGGGGTAGTATTTGCAGATATTCCAGAATCTCATTTAAAGCATCAGAATGTCTGGTGGATTCTTGGCGGATATCCAACTGAGTTAAGTTAAAGTCAAAAATTTCTACTTGACAGATGAGAGTTTCTAATTCCCCACAGCTTAAACCAGTTTCGGTTAAATTACGTTCAATTAACCGCAATTCTCCTAAAAACTCTGACCCGGAACGATACATGGGGGCTTCTTCTCCTAGGACTCCCCCACTCAGGTTATGGTCAACTTTCACGCCTATACTGGGTGATATTTCTCGGTTATACAAAGATAAATTGCGATCGCGAGTATTCTCCAACCGTCTGAGCACATAAGCCAGCTTTAACCGATAAGGTTCTTGGCGATATCGCAAAGCCAGTGCATCGTACACATCACTTAACTGGGACTGGTCTATCTCCAAAGATTCGAGCAAGTCTGGTAAGACATCGCTCCAGTGCATTGACACACTCAATAATTCAATCAGCTGTTTCACTGATTTAATATATCTTTCCAAAACCATTTGGCGCTGATAACAAGCTGTTTGCCAAGTGATTTCTGGTGTTACCGATGGGTTACCATCTCGATCTGAACCCACCCAAGAGCCAAAAGAGCAGAAGTTTTTATGGGGTGGTTCTAGCCAATTAAAAGTCCTACCCAAAGCATATTTTAACCGCTTATATAGTTGAGGAATGCCATCAAATAACACCTCTTGGAAGTAGTGTAAGGCATAATCTACCTCATCGAGTACCGTCGGTTTAAACTGGTGGAGTTCATCTGTGCGCCACCACAGGCGAATTTCTTCGAGTAATTGCTCTCGCAAATCCGCCGCTTCCCACGGATATCCGCCTACTGTCCCTTCATTGCGATTTTCTACCGCATCTAGTTTTTGCAGCAGGTTGACTACCCGCCTTTGCTTATCGCGGATGGTGTGACGAACTATTTCAGTTGGGTGGGCTGTGAACACTAAACGCACATCCAACTGTGAAACCAGGCGTTGAATTTGCTGGGGTGGCACATTTAGCCTAAATAAATGGGGAAACAAAGTAGC
Organism: Anabaena sp. CS-542/02; assembly: GCF_028331085.1. Taxonomy (NCBI): domain Bacteria; kingdom Bacillati; phylum Cyanobacteriota; class Cyanophyceae; order Nostocales; family Nostocaceae; genus Anabaena; species Anabaena sp. CS-542/02. Next base: position 1,768 of record NZ_JAQMTM010000059.1, on the reverse strand, counting down.
AAATGTACCTTTTTGTTTATCCGTTGATTTATTTACCCAAGTTGTTGTAGAGAATAGACTAATTTTCTCTGTACAAATTTCTTTTTCTTGGTTAACAATCAAGGCATCATCTTCTTTATGGTTAGAAGAATAGGCAGTGTTGGATAAAGTACCTTCCTGAACTTTTTCTCCTTCCCCTGGTGAATAGCGAGTTAATTGCTGCCGCTGTTCATACTCCTGCTCTATGATGTTAATCAACTGGAAATACAACGCAAAAGCCCGCGCGGCTCGAATCGCCTCATTGATATTCAGTTGTTCAATCAACTTCACAGCAGATGCGGCCTGGTCATTTGTGGCTTGTCCTTCCGGCGAGCATAAGCCCCGCAATTGTCGCAATAGTTCGACCATTGTTTGACCACATTCCTGTCGGAGTACTGATTCCCACAATTCTTCTACCACTTGCAACCGATGACGCAAAAATAACTCTGAGTTAGGGTAAAAATTTACCCCTTGAGACAAACTGTATAAAATAGAACTCATAATTGCTGCTGTTGTCAAGCTGATTACTGTTTACATCCTATAGATTTACATCCCATAGACGAAATTAATTCTCAGGGAAAAACCTTGAGGATTTTAGCTTTTAAATATATTTTTTAATCTGTTTCTCTACCTCTGGTGCTTGTATCCCAACTGTTGTTAACTGGAAAAGGGAGAATTGGCAGGCGATCGCCGCGAAACAATTCTTCACTAGCTTCGCCTATAGATTCTAGGGCTTTCAGTGTGGCTTTTTCTGCTGTGAGCAGCAATAGTACAGACGCTGCACCGATTTGTAAAAGAAAAGATGGGGGAATACTCAACAAAGGCAGATTAAACCCGATATTCTCTGAAGATTTTTGGTTAGTAGAAGTCATTGCTAATTCTTAGTTGTTGGCTGATTGACACTCCCCTACCTCTAATGGTAAGTCTAGTTGCACCACGTGAGCAGGATTCGAGGTTAATTAAATAGTCGCTGTCCTCCCTCGTTTTTGATGCTTTCGATTTTTCCATTATCGGCGTAGTTTCTGAAGGTCTTTGGGTCTAATTTTATATATTCTACTGCTTCTCTTAGTGGTATCTGAGCATTTGTGGTGATATAGCATTTCCCATTCTCGTGAGATACAAAGTTTTTTAGTTTCAGCAAACAGGTATTAAGGAACAAATTGTTCTGTACTTCATTAGCATGAAAAAGACTTGGTCATTCATATGTTATGTATCTTGTCGGATTTGGGCAGCCCACAAAGTAACAAAAATGTTAGGGTGGAGGTTGATTGATCAAGGTATTGATAAGTAAATCTAATCGTTGCAGGTAATTTAATCACAAAATTTATATTTCACTAAAAGTAAATACATGTTAAGTTTATTAGAGCGGATGGATAAAAAAACCGTCTAATTAGTTACAAAAATACATTGCAATCATAAACAAATGACCACAACCTTACAACAGCGCCAAAGCGCCAACGTATGGGATCGCTTCTGCGAGTGGATCACCAGCACCGAAAACCGGATTTACATCGGTTGGTTCGGCGTACTCATGATCCCCACCCTCCTAGCTGCTACCACCTGCTTCATCATCGCCTTCATCGCTGCTCCTCCTGTAGACATCGATGGTATCCGCGAACCAGTAGCTGGCTCCTTAATCTACGGAAACAACATCATCTCTGGTGCTGTTGTTCCTTCCTCCAACGCCATCGGCTTGCACTTCTACCCCATTTGGGAAGCAGCATCCTTAGATGAGTGGTTGTACAACGGT
>NZ_JAQMTM010000058.1:0-13714 GCF_028331085.1 Anabaena sp. CS-542/02 | reverse complement strand
TTTAACCCAGTCTAACCCCGTAGCAGCGGCTTTAATGGCTAAAATGAAGATACCCCCGTCGGAACGTCCCCAGGTAAAGGCGGAATGTTTACGATTGTTAATTACTTTGAAGCTAGACCCAGCGCGGATGCAGTTAATTTCGGGGTTTGTAGATGTCTATCTCAATTTGAGTGCGACTGAAGAGGAATTATTTCAGGTGACGGCGAATAATATGGGATTATTACAGGAGGAAAAATATATGGAAATTGTCACCAGTTGGGAACGCAAAGCTCGCCAAGAAGGTATTCAGCAAGGTGTTCAGGAAGCACAGGAAACCATCGCCATTAATTTACTCCGCAGGGGTATGGGTGCAGAAGAAACTAGAGAAATTACAGGTTTAAGTTTAGAGCGGGTGCGGGAGTTACAAGGGCGCTTATCACAGGATAATTGAAAGGATGTTTTAAAATTTATGTTCAGTGTATTAAATATTGTTTGACCCCACCCAGTTCTCTCTATTCAAGAGGGAACTGGATTTTGTACTTCCCTTTTTATCCGGTGTTCCCTAAGAGGATGTTTGATAAGTCATGATGAGTGTATCAAGTATTGTTTGACCCCACCCTAACCCTCCCCTTGTAAGGGGAGGGGACTGGATTTGATTGTTTCCGATGTTTCACTGTTTTCAGGAGAAAGTAAATGTCTGCAAGAGAACGATTAATCAATGAAATATCTCAAACACCTGATATTTTAATCAAAGAAGTTTTAGACTTCTTGTTATTTATTAAATACCGGTCAAATCAAGAAATAGTGAAGAAAGATAATTCTCATAATTCTGATTTACCATCTTTGTTAAATTTCATAGATCAAATCAATTCTGAAACACACACAGGAGATAATCTACAGCTACCAAGGGATTTATCAAAAAATCTAGATCACTATTTATATGGTGCATCTAAAGAAGAATTATGAGAAAAATATTTGCTGATACAGGCTATTGGATTGCTTTACTCAATCCTGATGATGATTTACATCAAAAAGCTAAAGAAATAGCAAATCGTATCAATAATATTGACCTCGTGACCAGTGAGATGGTATTTACTGAATTACTAAATGCCTTTTCTGCAATTTGATTGTTTTATGCTATACCTAATTTACCCTGAATAAATCTATGAAATTACAAACCACTACCCAGAATATCAAAATCCTTAAAGCCTACTATACCCCAGAAGAATATTTAGAACTAGAAGCGAAAGCTGATGATAAAAATGAATTTCGAGATGGGGAAATTATAGCGATGACTGGGGGGACTACTAATCATAATAAATTGGCGTTAAATCTCGCCACTAGGTTAAATTTGGCTTTAGATGATTTGAACTATGAGGTTTATATTGGTGATGTGAAGTTGTGGATCCCACAGTATAGACAGTTTACCTATCCTGATGTGATGGTTGTTGGGGGTGAACCTGTTTATTACAGCACAAATACGACAACGGTGACAAATCCTTTATTAATTGCTGAAGTTTTATCGAAATCTACCAAAGACTATGACCAGGGGGATAAGTTTCTCTATTATCGCTCAATTCCTGAGTTGAAAGAATATATTTTAATTGACCAGACTCAATATTATGTGATGCAGTATGTCAAGACTGGTGAACATCAATGGATCTTGACTGAGTATACAACAGAAAATGCTCAGTTAAATCTGTCAACAATTAAGTTACAATTGCCTGTGCAGCAATTATATAAAAAAGTTAATTTTACTGAAAATATAGATTTATAGTTGCTTGCTGTATGTTCACATCCCGGATTCTCTAAATAATGCCATACCCTAAACGCCTGATTGAGGTTGACCTACCTATTAAACGCATTTCCGCCCACGCTAGAAGAGAGAAATCAATCCGCCATGGACACATTTCTACCCTACATATTTGGTGGGCGCGGCGACCTTTGGCGGCTTGTCGGGCGGTGATGTGTGCGGCGTTATGGCCTGACCCGGTTGATGTAAACTGTCCCCAGTCTTTTCGCGATTTGGCTACTGATTATATCACAGATTTTGCTCAAAGAGTAGATAAAGGTGGAGATTTAGCTAAATATTGTTCTACGGATATTTGGCATAAATGGCAGGTTTTAGCTAAACCAAACAGTCGGTTAGATGCTAATAACCCTCAACATTGGAATATATTAAGATATAGGTTACTTGATTTTATTGCAGATTTTGCTAACTGGGATAACTCTACCCAAGTTGATTATTTAGAAACTAGTCGTAAATTAACCCAAGCAGCACACGAGGCTTTAGGGGGGATACCAGGAACTAAGCCCTTAGTGGTAGACCCTTTTGCTGGGGGTGGTTCCATACCTTTGGAAGCTCTGCGGGTGGGTGCGGATGCTTTTGCATCTGATATTAACCCGGTGGCGGTGTTGTTAAATAAGGTGGTGTTGGAATATATCCCTAAGTATGGGCAAAAGTTAGCGGATCAGGTGCGCCATTGGGGACAGTGGGTAAAGGAGGAAGCGGAAAAAGAGTTAGGTCAATTTTATCCCCAAGATGCTGATAGTAGTAAACCCATTGCTTATTTATGGGCTAGAACTATTGTTTGTGAGGGTCCAGGATGTGGGGCGGAAGTTCCGTTAATGCGGTCTTTATATCTGTGTAAAAAGAGTAACCGCAATATTGGTTTAAGGATCATTCCCCAACCGGAACAAAAGCGGGTAGATTTTGAAATTATCCAGAAGGATAAAACTAAATGGGTAGTAGCTGATCATCCAGAAATAGAGGTTACCAACCCTAGTTTTGATGGGACGGTGAAAAGGGGATCGGTTACTTGTCCCTGTTGTGGGTATACTACCCCTGTCGCGTCGGTGCGGAAACAGTTAAAAGCCCGTCGGGGTGGGGCGAATGATGCACGGTTGTTTTGTGTGGTGACGACTAAGGAAGGTACTAAGGGGCGATTTTATCGGTTACCTAATCAGCAGGATTTAGAGGCTGTGGAAAATGCCAGTATTGAGTTACAAAAGCGGGTGAAGGAGCATTCTGGGGATTTGAGTTTAATTCCTGATGAGCCTTTACCACCACAAGGGGCTTTAGGTTTTCGGGTACAGCTTTATGGTATGGAACAGTGGGGTAATTTATTTACTCATCGGCAAAATTTAGCTTTAACTACACTGGTGAAGTTGGTTAAAGATGTGGGAGATAAGTTAGGAGATAGTCCTAGGGGTTTGGCTGAGGCTGTGCAAACTTGTTTATCTCTTGCTGTTGATAGACAAGCGGACTATTTAACGTCTCTAACAATATGGGCTAATTCAGGAGAATTTATTGCCCATACATTTGGTCGTCAAGCCTTACCGATAGTATGGGAATTTCCTGAATGTCAAATTTTTGCAGACACATCTGGAAATTGGGATGGTGCTATTAATTGGATATATTTAGTTGTGAACTCGTTAATACAACAATTTGATTCAATAGGGCAAACTCAACAAGCCAACGCAGCGAGTCACCCCCTACCAGATGATTTTGCTCAATGCCTATTTTCTGACCCTCCTTATTATGATGCCGTACCCTATGCCGACTTATCCGACTTCTTCTATGTTTGGCTAAAACGCACTTTACCCCCTTCCCTGGGAACATCTTTCACAGCCCAACTTACTCCGAAAGATGATGAGTGCATTGTGGATGAAGTCAAAGGCAAAGATCAAGCCTACTTTGAAACTACAATGCAAACAGCCATGGCGGAAGGAAACCGATTTTTAGCACCGGAAGGTATAGCTGTAATTGTCTTTGCTCACAAATCAACCGCTGGTTGGGAAGCTCAATTACAAGCAATGGTAGATGCAGGTTGGACTATGACAGGTTCCTGGCCTATAGATACTGAAAGACCTGGAAGACTCCGCGCCCAAAACTCCGCCGCCCTTGCTTCCTCAGTCCATATAGTCTGTCGTCCCCGCACCTGTACAGAAATTGGCGACTGGCGAGATGTATTAGGAGAACTCCCCCAACGCATACATGACTGGATGGCGAGATTAGCAGCAGAAGGGGTAGTAGGTGCTGATGCTATCTTTGCGTGTCTAGGTCCAGCTTTAGAAATCTTCTCTCGCTACTCCGGGGTAGAAAAGGCTTCTGGTGAAATTGTCACCCTGAAGGAATACTTAGAATATGTGTGGGCTGCGGTATCAAGGGAAGCTCTAAGTATGATTTTCTCTAACACCGATACTACCAGCTTTGAAGAAGATGCGCGCCTGACAGCCATGTGGTTGTGGACTCTTTCGGCGGGTAAAGTTGATACCACGGAACCGGAGGAGGAGGAAGAGGAAGAAACCAGCAGTAAAACCAGTAAAACTAGCGGTTATACCCTAGAGTATGACGCAGCGCGGAAAATAGCCCAAGGACTGGGGGTAAAGTTAGAACAATTAACCCGGTTAGTAGAGGTGAAAGGTAGCAGCGCCCGACTGTTACCAGTATCTGAACGTAGACAATATTTATTTGCTTCTGCAGATTCCCCAACCCCAACCACAGGTAAAGCTAAGGGGAAAAAGCAACAAGCCCAACAACTGAACTTTTTACCCCAAATAGGTATGACAGAGGAAGATGGCGGGGATGAGGTGGAGCAAATATTACCCCAGTTAGGGAATACTACTTTAGACCAAATTCACCAAACTATGATTTTATTTGCATCGGGACGCAGCCAAGCATTGAAGCGTTTTTTAGTTGATGAAGGTGTCGGGAGTGATTCCCGTTTTTGGGGACTTGCTCAGGCATTATCGGCATTATACCCCGTTAGTTCGGAGGAAAAACGCTGGGTAGATGGGGTATTAGCTAGAAAGAAGGGGTTAGGGTTTTAGATCGCGCCTATTTCTTCGACTCCGCTCAGGAAACAGCCCTGGTGGTTGAGCGTAGTCGAAACCACAATGAGGGTAGTCGAAACCATGAGCCGCGAAACCGCGATCGCCCCTATTCCTTCGACTCCTCTCAGGGAACAGATTCCGGTGGTTGAGCGTAGTCGAAACCATGAGCCGCGAAACCGCGATCGCCCCTTGTATTCCTTTGCCTACGCTCAGGAAACATTGAGAGGGGATGTTTTAAAGGTTATGATTAATGTATCAAATATTGTTTGACCCCACCCTAACCCTCCTCTTGTGAAGGGAATGGGACGTGATTTTGTTTCTTCCGGTGTGTTCGGTGTGTTCCCTAAGATGAAAATTACATCTGAAAACTTATCAAACAAGCTCTTAAACTGTAAATGTCAAGTAAATATGGAGTAGTTATGACTACAAAAATACTACTGGATAAGTGGCAAGCATTAAATACGGATGAACAAGAAAAAGTTTTAGCATTTATTGATTCTCTGCAACTGAAAAGAACGACCCAAAAATCCGGTTCTAAATTGGGTCAAAAATTACGAAGAATTCGCCAAGAAATTATTGATTCTGGTATACCCCTATTAACAGCAGAGGAAGCAGATCAGGAAAAAGCAGAACGTCGCGGTGGGTATGGAGAAAATCTGATATGATTCGTACTTTTGGGAACTGGATTTGATTTTTTCCGTTCCCTGTTCCCCGTTCCCTACTCCCCTGCTCCCCCTGAAAAACTTATAAAACAACTTGTAAAATTATGGCAAATATTAAACCTTGGTATAAAATCGATGGACTGACACCCCGGGAAGACCTACGGGAAGGTAAACCTTTAGATGCGGCGGAATTTGCCGTACATTTAGACCAGGTGAGGAATAAAACAGCACCTGATGATTATCAACAACCAGCTAGATTCTTTGACCGTACCTATTTAACTAAATATTTAACTGAATTTGCCGCCCAAGTGGTGCGGCGTTTATCCGGGGAAAAAACCCAAACCTCTGCTGTTTTCAACCTTTCTACCCAATTCGGTGGGGGTAAAACCCACGCACTCACTTTATTATATCACCTGGCTTGTGGTGGGGCTGATGCGCAACATTGGACTGGGGTAAAAAAGATATTAGAAGCAGCGGGTGTACCCTCCGTTCCCCCAGTAGCAGTAGCTGTATTTGTGGGGACTGAATTTGATTCTATTAATGGACGTGGTGGCCAGGATGGTACACCATTACGCAAAACTCCATGGGGAGAAATCGCCTATCAGTTAGGTGGTGAGGCTGCACTAGCTATATTAGCAGAACACGAAGGGGAATTTATCGAACCCAAGGGAGATGTGATTAAGCAATTTCTGCCTAAAGATCGACCTTGCTTGATTTTAATGGATGAAATTCTTAATTATGTTAGTACCTACCGCCGTAAGGGTTATCATAACAGCTTATACAATTTTATTCAAGCATTGTCGGAAACTGCCAGAAGTTTAGATAATGTGGTGTTAGTGGTTTCCATTCCTGCTTCAGAAATGGAATACACCACAGAGGATGAGGGCGACCAACAAAGATTTAAGAAAATGCTGGATAGGGTGGGTAAACCTATCATGATGTCAGCAGCAGGGGAAACCTCGGAAATTATTAGAAGAAGATTGTTTGAGTGGGATGCTGGGGCTGTAACTACGGATGGTAGAGTCATGTTACCCAGGGATGCGGTGAATACTTGTAATGAATATGCTGATTGGGTATTAGACCACCGTCAACAATTACCTAACTGGTTTCCGCTAGATGCTCCGCGGGAGGCTTTTTATGCAACCTATCCTTTTCACCCTTGTGTATTGTCAGTATTTGAGCGTAAATGGCAAGTTTTACCCCGGTTCCAACGCACTAGGGGAATTTTAAGACTGTTAGCTTTGTGGGTATCTCATGCTTATCAAAAAGGATATCAAGACGCACACCGTGACCCGTTAATTAGTTTAGGTACTGCTCCCCTGGATGACCTAAATTTCCGTACAGCACTGTTGGAACAATTGGGGGAAAGTAGATTAGAAGGTGTTGTGACTACGGATATTTGCGGGAGAAAGGATTCCCATGGGGTGCGCTTGGATGCAGAAGCTGATCAGCAAATTAAAAAAGCACGACTACACCAGAAGGTAACAACGACGATATTTTTTGAGTCTAATGGTGGGATTGTGCGCAGCGAGTCTACTATACCAGAAATTCGGTTAGCTGTGGCAGAACCATCTTTAGATATTGGTAATGTGGAAACTGTGCTGGAAACTCTGGCGACCAGTTGTTATTATCTGTCAATAGAAAAAAATAGGTATTCTTTTAGCCTCTCACCTAATTTAAATAAAATTCTCGCCGACCGTCGCGCTAATATTCAAGCTTCCCGAATTACTGAGAGGGTAAAAGCAGAAATTAAAAAAGTGTTTACCCCGGAATCAGGTATAGAGTTAGTGCAGTTTCCCGAAAGTTCCGCCGCGATCGCCAATAGTCCTATTCTACGTTTAGTTATATTAGCACCAGAATATTTTCGGCAAAATAGCCAAACCACGGAAATGGTGGAATCGATGACTAAGGAATGTGGAACATCCCATAGAACCTTTAAGAGTGGGATCATTTGGGCGATCGCGGATAGTGATGGGAAAATGCGAGAAGAGGCCAGAAAGATTCTCGCTTGGGAGGATATACGGGAGGAGGAGACACAATTAGATGAAAATCAAACCCGTCAGTTACAAGAAAATCTCAAAAGATGTGAGGTGAATTTAAAAGAGTGTGTGTGGAATGCTTATAAGCACGTGGCTTTTTTAGATAAAAATAACGAAATCAAGTGCACTGATTTGGGACAGTTTAACTCTAGTCAAGGGGATAAACTAGTTAAGTTAATTATTAATAAGTTACGTCAAAGTGACCATGTGACTGATAGTATCACCCCCCGCTTTTTAGTCAAAAATTGGCCTCCAGCTTTCACAGAATGGAGTACGAAAGCTGTCCGGGATGCTTTTTTTGCCTCCCCACTATTTCCCCGACTGTTAAATAGTGATGCTGTCAAAGATGCGATCGCCCGTGGGGTTGAAAATGGGACTTTAGCCTATGTGGGTAAAACCAGTAATGGGATTTACGACCCTTTCCACTATCAAACCAGCTTGACTGCTAGGGATGTGGAAATTTCCGAGGATATGTTTATTATTACCCAAGAAATAGCCCAAGGTTATCAAGCAGCTTTAGCTGTGGCTGAAAACCCATCAACACCAACCCCGGAAGCCAATACGGATACCCCTGTTAATACGACCAGTCTCACCAACACTGTGGCGGAGGCTCCCATACCATATGTAAGCAATCATACAAATTTACCCACGGATGAACCAGAAACAGTAGCCCCTGCACCAGTTGTTTTACCAAGATTATTAAAGTGGAGTGGTGAAGTTCCCAACGGGAAATATATGAGTTTTTATACTAAAGCAATTAGTAAATTTGCTGCTGATCCAAATTTGAAATTGACATTAAAAGTAGAGTTTGTAGTCGAGGGAGAATTGACACCGGAAAAAATCCAAGAAACCCAAGTTGCACTAGCTGAGTTAGGTTTAGATCAACATATTGAAACTGATATGACTATGGGAGGGTGAACCGCTGTTTTACAAACCTTTGAGAATTTTACCCATTTTTTGATACTCACGACGGACTGCTTGGATTAAATGAGACATTTTAATTTCTTGGCTATCATCTGCGGCCAGAAATGCAGCAGCTAAAGCGATATTACGAATATTAGCCCCTGTGAGTTCAAAATTACGGGCGAGAAAATTTAAATCTAAATCATGACTACAGGGTAAGTTGGGGGGAAATATTTTTTCCCAAATCTGGTATCGTTGCTTTTCATTGGGAAAGGGGAAATCAATAATAAATCGCAGTCGTCGTACAAAAGCATCATCCATATTCATGCGCAGATTGGTTGTGAGAATGGTTATCCCCTCGTACTCCTCCATTTTCTGCAATAAATAACTGATTTCTAGGTTAGCATAACGATCATGGGCATCTTTGACTTCACTGCGTTTACCAAAGAGGGCATCTGCTTCATCAAATAAAAGAATAGCATTGGCATGGGTAGCAGCAGTAAAAATGTGATTGAGGTTCTTTTCTGTTTCCCCAATATATTTACTCACAATTTGGGACAGGTCAATTTTATATAAATCAAGTTGTAATTCTTGGGCGATGATTTCCGCGGCCATGGTTTTACCTGTTCCTGGGGTTCCAGAAAACATGACATTTAACCCCCTACCCTGGGATAATTTACTGGCAAAACCCCACTTTTCCCACACTAAATGCTGATGCTTGACTTGATTACAAATTTCTCTTAATAAATTCTTTTCATTATCTGGTAATACAATATCCTCCCAAGTATACTTGGGTTGAATGTGACGAGCTAGACTGCCTAAATCTTGCCCTGATAAGCTTCTGACTGCAGTAAATAAATCACTTAATGTGATGGGTTGTTGTTGACTAGATTTTCTGTCACCAAACCCTGATAGTGTAGTTTTCCAGGTGACTTGATGAATTGCGGTGGCCACAGCATTGGCTATCTGTTCACAGGTGAGACGAAAGCGATCGCTTAAGCTATCCAATTCTAGCTCATCCAGGGTAATAGCTGCGGCTTGTAAGTAATTTTGCCAATAAAAACGACGCTGTTCAAAATTGGGGATGACAAAGGGAATGGTAATTACTGTTATGGCTGTATTTGCAGTATTTACCCCCGGTTTAATACCCCCAAGGATAGTAACTAGAGGATATGCTGTTAACTGCTGGATGAAGGTGTGATATAAAAGAGCATTTTCTTTAGTTTGCAAAACATCTAAATCTTCTATATACAGCAGAGCATTTTTAAACCAAGCTTCCCGGAATAATAATTTTATATTTGTTGCAAATTCCCCTTTGTTCTCCACAATCCGCCCCAATGCTGCGATTAATAAAGGTACTCCCAATGATTGGGCGATCGCCTCAGCCGTGTGACGTTTCCCAGATTTATCCTCACCTGGAAAATATAAATTGAGGGGTTTACCTACTTGCCAATTAGCGGTGATGATAGAGAGTAGACCTTGCTTAAATTCTGGTTTTAAAGGTAAATCATCTAAATTAAATTTAGGGCTAATTAGTTGACAAAAGCCCACAAGTCTGCTATCTATCCCCTGTTCTCCTAATAATATTTGCATAACTTGGGCATCGAGTTTAAGATTATGGGCTAGTAGGGGAGGATCTGTGTGATGAGATTCCGGGTAAAGGTGCAGTAAACCATGAGTAATTAGGGGCGCACTAGCACTAAAATGAACCCGGCGGGATAATTTCTCTATGGCTGAACTACACAGTAAATTCAGGGCTAAATCTACCGTGGGGCGTTTACAGCGGATATCATCTTGGAGATAGGCGTAAAGTCTTTCATAGCGGCGGTCTAGTTCTGGAGCCAGTGCGATCGCGATAATATTAATATCAAAATCTGATAAATTAAAATTATCCTGTAGCCAGGCTAGGGGCGAATCTGTTTGAACAACATCTGCGGGAAATTTATCAAAATTTTCTGTATATAATAAAGGGCTTCCTGTCTCTCTTTCAAGTAACTGTTTTACTTCTTCTTCATTAATTTGTATTCCCCGGTAAGCATTATTGTTTACATCTGTACCATAGGCATTTTGAGCAGCTGTAATTGCATTTTCTAATAGTTTATCTAACTGTTGCAATAAAAATAACAGTTGCTGTGTATAATTATTATCTCGATCAGGCATAAATGTTATGATTTTATTCTTCTGGTCATCAGGAGCATATTTGAGTAGACACAGCCCCTTTGATCTGAGTTAGGTACAAAAGGGCAGGCTTTTCTGCCCACCCCACAAGATTTATGATATCAAGGTGTGTTACTTTATTTACTTTACAATTGCGGTAAATATCCTCTTGTAGCCAAATAAAAATGCCACTAACAAAAGATTGTTTTTAGGTCTGAGATTCGATCTGGGCGATCGCTTGCTCTGGAGAAATATCGGTAAAAATCACTTGTAAAATTCCCGGCAAATAGCGATCCATGGTCATAATATTAATTAATAAACATTGCTCAATCATCAACTCTGCTTGTACCTCTCCAGCGAACTGTATACTTGTCTTAAAGCGAATTTCACCATCTTGTAAATCTAACTCAAAGTTGCCGATTCTCAGGCCAAAATTAGCTCTTGTCAAAAACTCCTGCATAACAGTGTACTTGTCCTCAGTGGGTTTATTACCACAGACAGAATACACAACAAATTGTTGATCTTCATCTATACATTTAACAATAACAGCCCAATTCGCAGTTTTACCATTGACATCAATCCGAAGGGTTGTTTTACCTAAATCATAAAACTGCCATCCATGTTTATTGAGAACAGACTCTGTGGATTGCAAAAGCATAATTAATTCACCAAATTAAACGATAGTAAAGGATTGTTTATTGCTTAGATTCTAGCTGAAATTTGTGAACTATTGTGTTTATTTACTTTGCGGTTTTTAATTTTCCGATTTTGCCAATTCACAACTTACTCCTCTTGATTTTTGAGTCAGGGTGATATTTTTGTAATTCTAACGCAGCAACTTGACTATACCTCCTGTTCAACTTGGGAAATCTCGTTTTCAATACCAGAAATTTCCTTTTCAATAGCTGCAATTTCATTCTCAATAGCCACAATATCTAACTCATTACTCTTAGCAATCAATTCTGTCTCAACAGACTTGAGTTTCTCCTGATTTAATTCCATTTCTTGGATCTTATCCACACCTTTACCCTGTTCTAGAGCTTGGAGGTTCTTAATTGCTTGTTCAACATTTTTCAAGACTTCTTGTGACTGATTTTTAGCTACTATTGCATGATTCAACCGCTCCAAATGCACATTACGCTTGTGAGATATCTTTTCCCAAAGAGCAGTCAACTGATGAATACGCTTGTTCAAGTCAGCGCCATCTTTGATTCCATACTTGACCAACACTGTGAGAAGTTTATTCTTGAATTTATCCGTCGCTCTATTCTTCAACTCCGTAGCTTTATCGGTAACAACTTCAATTTTATCCTTAGCTTTATCCTTCAGGACTTTGGCTTTATCGGTAACAACTTCAATTTTATCCTTAGCTTTATCCTTCAAGACTTTGGCTTTATCGGTAACGACTTCCAGTTTATCAGTGGTTTTATCTTTCAACTCCTTGGCTTTATCGGTAACAACTTGCAGTTTATCAGTGGTTTTATCTTTCAACTCCTTGGCTTTAGCCTTAGCAGAAGACCATCGTTTACCTAGCCCCCCTGTTTTTTTATTCTCCGTTACTTCCGCATCAGATTCTGCTTCTTCCTCAAATGCTGCTTCATCTTCTAATACTTCTTCTTCTAATACTTCCTCCTCAGTCATAGCAATGCCAAATTTATTCATTAAGTTCTCATAGCGCGATAACTTCACCTTGAGTCTTTCTAACTGCTTCAGGCATTTTTCGCTCTTATTTTCCTCCTTATTAATTATCTGTTGTGTAACCTCAATTGCCTTCTTGTATTTAACTTCGATTTCCGCAATAATTTTTTGACGTTCTTCACCGCTACCTGGAATATTTTGTGCTGCATCTCGTAATAACTTTTGCGCTTCATCAACAGCAATAATTACAGCTTGAGGTCCGGTTTTATTCTTTTCAATCTCACCTTTCATCACACCGCCGATTTCCGGCTTACCGAGTTTTAAGTGACCATTGTCATCAATATCAATATTGCCGCCCAGAGCACCAGCGCCCAACTCCCATTTACCCAGAGTAATGCGGTATAGGTTTTTCTTGAAGAAGTAGAATGCTTGAACTTGAATACCAGCAGCAATCTCAGCTATAAATTTGGCGTTAGCAAAATATTTCGATTCCAATTGACTGGTATTAACTTTCTTCTTATCCTCATCGTAGGCAAATTTGCCAATAAATTTGAGACCTCCACTTGCGTAAGCACTACAGCTACCTTGTACGTATGCTTGTAGTGAAACAATGTAGGCACTTCCCACACCGACAGAGGCGGTTAAGCTAACTTTTAAAGAGCCTGTTATCTCTGGGTTAACATTAAAATCCCAATTTTTATCTATTCCAGTTTTACCTATGGTACCGCTTAACTTACCACTAATACCGCCTTGAATACCTAAATCAATACCAGCCTCCAAGCCGGGTACAATAGGATATTTAAATCCGATTTCTGGCCAAGCCATCAAACTACCAGGTAGTTCTACTCCTCCCTGGGCGGTGAGTTGGGCGCTGTCAACTTTGAATTTACTGGTTGAACCAGTTCGATCCAACTTGACTGCACCTGAACCTCCAGCCTTGAGGTATTCACCTAGCTTTAATTCCACACCGCCACTAGCAGTGGTACTATACCTTTGTTTTGCTCCTTCAATGGTGAGATTCGATTCCTTAATACTGACCATTCCACCCAGGGGAATATTTGGTATTTTGACAGAGATTTTATCCCAATCAATTCCTTCCTTACTGATCTGAGCCTTGGTAACATCAGCCGAAGTTTTCAGACTAGGAATGGTAATCTTAGCTGTATTAATAGTAATGAATGTGTCCGTGGAATTATAGTTAATGCCTTTGGCTTCAAAATTCAAGACATTTGCGATCGTTGCACCAATGGATACATTTTTACTTTCATAGCCCCATTTACTATCTTTGTAGGTAATCGCAACAGACCCGCCAGCAGACAGCTTAACATTTTCCGTCGAACCAACAGCAACCCCAAAATCTCCAGATAGTTTTGATTGATATTGGGCGGTTTTACCTTGGATAGTACCCTTAATATCTTTAATTGTGGCGATACCACCCAAATTAATATCGTTGGTGGTGACGGTGATGGTTTTCCAATCAATTCCTGTGCTGTTGATACA
>NZ_JAQMTM010000057.1:0-4380 GCF_028331085.1 Anabaena sp. CS-542/02 | reverse complement strand
CTCTCTCACTACCGATTTAAGCAGTTTCTGAAGCATAAGGCTTTTGAGACTAATAAAGTAGTGATGGATGTGAACGAAGCGTACACATCAAAAACAGTCAGTTGGACTGGTGAAATCATCCCCAACCTTGGTGGTGCTAAGTTCGTTAAGTCTCCATCTGACGGGCGGGTAATGAGCCGGGACATAAATGGTGCGCGAGGGATTTTCCTACGTGCATTGGTTGATACGCCCTCTCTTAAAGAGTGTATTTGTTAGTGAATGTTAGCAAAAAAGTATCGGTAATGTAATTCCACTACCTGTTTGAAGACGTTCCGCCGGAACGTCTTTTATGTCTCAAGTATAGCATACTTGTTGAACAGAGATGATGAGTAATTTTTGTTCTTTTATAAGCCTCAATTACCAAGGGTGATATTCATAAACCCCCCCATACTAATTAACCGGACATGATATCATATGCGCTCATGGCTGCTAATTAACTTAGTCGGAAAATTTCTAGTTAGCCGGGTCTAAAAGGCAGCCAGCACTCTTGACAATCTGGGAATAATGTAATAATAAGGTGGCAGAACATAAAAAAATCTATTAGCTCACCCCTGGCACGAGCTCAGTCAATTTCCTGACAACAATTCACGCACTTAAAATAAATTATGCCACACAATACTGAAGAAAAAGCAGCAACCCCAGCAACTGGCTACAAAGCACGTCTCAATTCTTGGGCGATCGCTCGTTTAGTTCCTGATACACAACGGGAAATTGTGGCTCGCTTCCGCAGTCGTTCGGATGCAGAAGGTTACATGCAGCACTTGAGCCAGACAACACCTAATGCTGCGTTTATGGTGGTTTTTGATTGTCAACGCGAAGCATCTGTAATTTAATATCGCTTTGGGAATCGAAATAGAACAATTCCCAGCAGTTAGCGCGATTCTGTCCCTTGATTGGGACTACCAGCAACACTATCCTCTCCCGGTGCTTCAGGTTCCGCTGTGGGTTTAGCCTCACTTTTAGCCGCAGTTCCGGTTTTGCGAATATCTGCTTGAATGGGGGTTTGGTAGCCACCAGAAGCACTGGGAGTGGTCTCTTGATGATCAGATTTTTGTTTTTGTTCTTCGGACATAATTACATCCTGCTCATTTAACATAAGCAGATTCTAGGCAATTCACAACTAGCAATTGCTCTATCTAAAATGTGAGGATGATTGATTTATTCCTCTATCGGAGGGCTTACCTTTATATCAGTTAACCGTTGTGAATGACTACATCTACCTACACGGTTTTGCTTCTGGCCCCAAATCTGCTAAAGCCCAGGATATCAGCGGTCGCTTTGCAGAAATTGACATCAAGCTGAAAATCCCCGATTTGAATGCTGGGGATTTTTCCCAATTAACTATCACCCGCCAGATGACTCAAGTTGCAGCCCAATTCCCTAATGATTCTACCCCAGTAACTTTAATTGGTTCTAGTTTGGGCGGTCTGACCAGTGCTCATCTAGCACAGCAATATTCACAAGTGCAACGCCTGGTTTTGCTAGCACCAGCTTTTGGGTTTTTAACCCATTGGTTACCCCATCTGGGGAATCAAGAAGTACAGCGCTGGGAAAAAGAACAATATCTGATGATTCACCACTATGGGGAAGGGCGATCGCTCCCCTTGAGTTATAATTTTGTCATAGATGCAGCCCAGTACAAAGAAACAATATTACAGCGCCCTATACCGACCCTGATATTCCATGGTCAACAAGACCAGGTGATTCCCATCGCCGCCAGTCGGGAATTTGCGCGATCGCGTCCTTGGGTAGAATTAATAGAACTAGACAGCGACCACGCCCTAGGTAATGTCATGGCAAAAATTTGGGCAGCAATCTGCCAATTCTGCCAGTTCCCTTGAGGTGTAAAATATGAAGTCCTGACTAATTATTAATGAGTAAAATTATGCTGAGTTTTATCCGGTCAGATTTAGCCCAATTCACCGCCTATAAACCTCACCCCAGCAGTGATACCGCAGCCGGAGTAGCCGCCCAGTTGGATCGGCTGGATACCAACGAAAGCCCCTATGATTTACCCCCACAGTTAAAACAAAAGCTGGCTTGGACTTATGAGCAAGTAATTGAAACAAATCGTTATCCTGACGGTGGACATGAGAGCCTCAAACAGGCGATCGCGCAATACGTTAATGAGTCTGCTTCCCTGTCCCCATCTATATTTACTGCCGCTAATATTTCTCTAGGTAACGGTTCAGACGAACTAATTCGCTCATTATTAATCGCCACCTGTCTGGGGGGCGAAGGCTCAATTTTAGTCGCTCATCCCACTTTCTCCATGTATGGAATTTTAGCCAAAACTTTAGGCATTCCCGTGGTGACAGTAGATAGAAATGTTGATAATTTTGAAATTGACTTAACAGCTGCCCAATCGGCCCTAGAAGCAACTCAAACTCCCCCCATTCGCGTGGTGTTTGTGGTGCATCCCAATTCTCCCACCGGTAACTGTTTGACTGGGGCGGAGTTGTCATGGTTAAGAAGTTTAGATGAGCAGATTTTGGTGGTCATTGATGAAGCTTATTTTGAATTTAGCCAAACTACCCTAGTCGGTGAATTACCACAACATCCTAACTGGGTAATTTTACGCACCTTTTCCAAAGCCTTTCGGTTAGCAGCCCTGCGTGTGGGTTATTGTGTGGGTCATCCGCAGGCGATCGCTATCTTAGAAAAAGTCCGCTTACCCTATAATCTTCCCAGCTTCTCAATTGCTGGCGCATTAGCTGCTATGCAAAATAGACAACTTTTACTCGCATCAATTTCCCCAACTTTACATGAACGAGACAAACTTATAGAAGTTTTATCTCAACATCCCAGATTACAAATAATCAAAAGTGCTGCTAACTTTATTTTCCTCCGTCTTCAAGAAAATAACCCTGAAAATCAAAACCTTACTTTAACAAATCTTCACCAAAAACTCAAAACTTCCGGTACTCTTGTCCGCGAAATTAACGGAGGATTGCGCATTACTATCGGCTCACCAGACGAAAACACCCGCACCTTAGAGAGAATACAAGCTGCTTTGGCAATTCTACATTAAAGCCTCATCCAACTCGTTGCCGAAACGGCGTACTATTCCTACCGTTCTTGGCAACACCCCTACTAAAAGCGCAAAGACAATATCAGGCATTTCAGCCACAATTGATGGTGAAAAATATTGTTCAAATTGATCGATAATTTTCCGAACTCGCTGCTGTGGAAGCGGGGTTTCTGTAATTTGCTTGATTAACCTAGTCCATTGTCGCCTAATTAAATAAGCCTTCTGACGCTCCTCATAAGATTCAGGAGTTACTAAGGACAAATTACCTACGAGTAATACCATTTCACAATCATGATCATAATTTCCCCCAACAGCAGCACCCGGCCCCGCAAATTCTGCATGATAGCCTTTAAACAGTATTAAACCATTACGCCTACGACTATTAACAACAAAAATCTTCCCACTGTGCAGCAGTGTGAGGATATCCGATCCATATGACTCCTTAGCTCCATCTGTCATCACAGAATGGTCTAAGAGAATAGTATTAGGGTAGTAAGTTGATACCATAGCAGCTTGATAGCGTCGGGGACTCTCGCTATCCATGTTTGTCGAACTTGCAGATAATTTGGTAGTATTATGCACTTCCAGCCCTAACTTGGGTAAAATCAAATCAGATTTTTAATAGTTGAGGAAAAATTTTTAATCAAAAAAGTTTCCTGGTTCATGTAACTAGAACTCAACGGATAATTTGATTATTAGATAGTTAATAATCATATTCTATGAGATTTACTTGCACTTGTCGCGGCAACCCAGCTATTTTTATTAAAGTTTTGGTAAAGCTAAGTTACTAAATACAAAGTTATTATAATGTTTGAAAATGTCTGATTGTAAGAGTTTTCTATCAGAATCTATCTTTGATATTTACTAACCACCTATTTACCTATGCCATCAAATTTAGATGACATATTATAATTATGCCTTGTTGGCAGTTTTGACCCTTAAATAAATGTAAATACTAAAATAAATGTAAATACTAATCAGACCAAATTTACTTACCTAAATTTTATGCACTTACCCAGGGATTGGTTGAGCAAATGAGTATTAAAGCCTTTTTCAGGCTAATGAAGTACACATCAATTGCCTATTCCCTATTCCCTATTCCCTGTTCCCTGTTCCCTGAAACTAAACAACTTTGTACCTCACGAGCATGGGAAATGCTATATTTTATTGTTGGCGGTGCGATTCGTTCTTCCTAAATGAGTAGAAATGCTCAGGGACGGAAGGTAAGGCTGGTGAAAACCAGATTCTTATAACTGTGTGTTCATGTAGGTGTGAATCCTACCCCCTAGGTGCAAGGGTGACAGCATCTT
>NZ_JAQMTM010000056.1:0-16766 GCF_028331085.1 Anabaena sp. CS-542/02 | reverse complement strand
GAAAACCAAGCAATGATAGCGGTAGTCTTTCTTGTAAATCTTAAGAGAAATATCGCGTCTGGCTAAGGCGTGCAAGTCTACTAAGGGATAACCGCTCCCATGCTCCCGTTGAAGTAGAAAGTAAAGTCTAGCTTTGTCTATGTTTTATATAGCAGTTTAGAAGTCGTCTACAAGAGGTTCTCAATTCCATAGACTTCAAATGATTTAACTTCCAGGACAGGACCGATCATGGCTATGGTCATGATGTCTTCGCGCACCTGTCCTGTAACTTTTACTGTTTGTCCGGTTTGGAGCAAGTTTTTGTCGGCACTTTTGAGGATTTCGTAAGTCCTACCATCATCTGCGACTAATGCCCAAGCGCCAGTACCAATATCTCGGCGTTGAATAGTACCTTTAACTGTAATGCTCATGTTTCAGAAATTGGTGAGGGGTGGGGAGTGGGGTTTTGTTCGGGGGTAAAAATACCCCATTGTCCTATTATGCTGTTTGAGTGGCGCTTTTCAATGCTAAATGAGCTAGTCCATAACAGAGTAAAGCGTTGGTAACCAGGAAAGTCCGCGCTAGATAGCTACTTCCTAAGCCCCAAACTCCTGGGTCGTAAATGGCGCTAACTGTTAAAAAGGCGGCGTAGCCGAGACTCGAACCAATGGCGAACCATTTCCAGCTAGGATGTCCCAAGAATAAGGCTATTAAAACTATGGGGATGAGGACGCTAGCAAAGATGGGATTTAAGGGGTTAGTTCCTTGTAGCGTGTTACCTAGTTCGGGAATGGAACTACCTAGGATCCGGAAAGGCCATTGGGGGAGGTCAAAGATATATATTCCTTTGAGGAAGAATAAACCAGAACTACCAGCAATTAAGCCACTGGATAAAGACCAACTCCAGGCGAAGGGGAAGTAAACTCGCAAAAACCAAGCCAGGAGATAGGAACCCAAGACCATGAGCAGCTTTGGTATTAGGGCTACTGCACCGCCATCAATCCAAAAACCGGGATTGAGATAGCCGTTGTCTCGTAACCACCTAAAGAAGTCTGGGAAGCTAATTTGTCCCTGGGTGGCTAGTTTAACTGCGGCTTCGGCATTCAGTTGTCCAGCGCCATAATAGTTGAAGCTATCATCCTCGATCGCTCTTGCTGATTGTTTGAGGACTTTTAACACCTCCTCTGGTTCTGTGACTCCAGAAGCTTTAATTAATGCTGCGACACCTGCAACGTGGGGGGAAGCCATGCTTGTTCCCTGGAGTCCTAAAAATACTCCTTGGTTGTTGTGTTCGGGATCGATGGTTTCTTGGAGAATTGTCCCGGCTTCACTACCACCGGGGGCAGAAATATCTACGCCAGCGCCAAAGTTGGAATAGGGGGCTTTTTCTCCGTCTGGACCAAATGCGGCTACGCCAATGACGTGGGGGTAACGTGCGGGATAACTTGCCCCATTCTGGTTTTCGTTGCCGGCTGCGGCTACAATCGTTACACCTTTTTTATGGGCGTACTCAATGGCTTGTTTCATGAGTTGGCTTTCACCACCGCCGCCTAAGCTCATATTGATGACATCGGCACCGTTGTCAGCAGCGAATTTAATGGCTTCGGCAATATCGGCAACTGTGCCACCACCATAGGCACTGAGTACTTTTAATGGCATGAGATTGGCTTCGTAGGCAATGCCGGCTACACCATATTTATTGTTGGTGGTTTGGGCAATAGTACCGGCAACGTGAGTACCGTGTCCATTGTCATCTGTGGCTTCTTCGCGATCGCTCACAAAATCATAACCCTTAACAAATTTCGTGTCTAGCAGGTCACGCACAGGAGTTATACCAGTGTCAATTACAGCTACTGTGACGCCGCTCCCCTTGGTTTGACTCCATGCGCCTTCTATGCCGATGTTGTGTAGATTCCACTGTTTGCTGTAATATTGGTCGTTGGGACCAGTTAATGTAGGATTTACGTGGTCTAGAGATGGTAAAATCTGTTCAAACTTTGGGGACTGTGGTAGGGGAATCTTTCTATAGATGTAATTTGGCTCGATTAATTGTGTAAATTGGGCGAAGGGAGATTTTTTCAGCTTTTTTAGTCGCTGGCGATCGCCTTCAATAATATACACATTATCCGACGCTGAGAATTGATTGTCTAATCGGGGTGTGACGTTGTACTCTTGAGCGATCGCTTGTAAGTTCTGCTGTAATACTTCCGAGGGGATATCTTGGCGAAAATCTAACACAATAGTCTCAAATTCGCCTTTAGCTGCTAAACTCTGAAAATTCAGGAACCCGAAAACAGCAGCCCCCAGCCCGATGACAAACAAGCATAATAATATAAGTCTTTTCATATTAACTGATCACCGCTTTTTGCCAGTTTGCTCACTACCATAACTTATCTGCATAGCTGGTTGCTGCACTTTGAACAATTTTTACGATTGAGGACTGTTTAAACAATGGAACGTGGTCTGTTATGGTTACCCTTGCTAGTTGTGTTTTTCTGGTTAGCTTGGCAAGGCTCAAAGGAATACCAGAAAGTGGAATCATATCGCCTGTGGGCGGAGCAATTTGAGAAATCCAAATATGATATTTACGCGGTTATCGGTCTCAAGGAGAACAATATCACCTGGGGTAAACCCAGTCCCCAAGGTCCCCTTAACTTAGAAACTTTTTCTTTGCTGGATGTTAAAGATATACGTCTTTTAGTAGATGACAAACTAGTACAATTAGAAAACTATCCCCAAAAAGGTCGAGTCATTCAGTTAGAATTGATCTTGTCTGAATCTCAGTCAGTACGCATTCCATTTACAGAAATCCCTCTAGCTGCAAATTGG
Organism: Anabaena sp. CS-542/02; assembly: GCF_028331085.1. Lineage (NCBI taxonomy): Bacteria > Bacillati > Cyanobacteriota > Cyanophyceae > Nostocales > Nostocaceae > Anabaena > Anabaena sp. CS-542/02. Next base: position 13,958 of record NZ_JAQMTM010000056.1, on the reverse strand, counting down.
GTGAAGTATTTACAGGGAGTCTGGGAAGATTTAAATACACAACCACATCAGTAATGAACCACCGAATCTTTACCCAAATTTTCCATGAACACTCAAATAACTAACACAGTACCCATAGCTTTAACCATTGCTGGTTCAGATAGCGGTGGCGGTGCGGGTATTCAAGCTGACTTACGTACTTTTGCTTTTCACCGTGTCCACGGTACCAGCGCCATTACCTGTGTCACAGCCCAAAATACCCTAGGGGTAGCCCGGGTTGATGCTATACCCACGGAGGCGGTCATAGAGCAAATTCAAGCAGTGGTCGGTGATATTGGCGTACAAGCTGCAAAAACCGGAATGTTACTCAACCAAGAAATCATCTCTGCTGTAGCCCAGGAAGTGGAAGCATTACAAATTAATAACTTAGTAGTTGATCCGGTTATGGTATCACGGACAGGGGCGCAACTAATTGATGATGATGCGGTGCAGACTCTGGTTCATACCTTGTTACCTCAAGCTACCATTGTCACACCAAATCGCTACGAAGCGCAGATATTAAGTGGTTTACCAATCAATACTTTAGATGATATGCGGGCGGCTGCTCAAGTCATACACCGCAATCTCAGGGTAAAAGCCGTTTTAGTCAAGGGTGGCGCAATGACGGGTAACTGTCGTGGTGTTGATATCTGGTTTGATGGGGAAAAACTGGCAACCTTGATCACAAAACAAGTAGAGACAAAAAATACCCACGGTACCGGTTGTACACTATCAGCAGCGATCGCCGCTAACCTAGCCCTGGGTAATGATTTGTGGACATCCGTACAACAGGCGAAGGAGTATGTTACTAATGCGCTAACTTATGCCTTAGATATCGGCAAAGGGCAAGGACCTGTGGGACATTTTTTCCCACTGTTACAGTTTGATAGCATATCTGTACCATCTATAACTTAATTTTTCATACCAACCTATTTATTTATGCAAACAACCCCAACTTCAGTTCACGCACATCCAGCAAAACCGCCAACATCCCAAAATTACCCTACCTCTGTACCACTGTATGTATATCGGCAATTAGCAACCGAGTTACAGTTAACACAAGTAAAATTAGAGACCATCACCAGTCAAAATCACCAACTAGAGCGAGAAAATCAATTACTACGCCAAGAAATTACCAAAGTAGTTCAGTCTTTTTCGCACCTGCAAAATTATGTTAATACTGGTTTTAATCCGAGTCATCCCCAAGCTACTCGTACCACTGGTGAAGCAAGCAGTCCAGCACCCGTGGTTAACCAAACCAGCCATCACCCTGAGTTCTCCACACCTGTAGAAATCAATCACCAGATACCAACAACACTTTATATAGAAGAGCAACCAGTCAACCATTATCCCCCCATGGAGAAAAAAGTCAAAGAATTGAGTAGCTGGTGGTTAGCTATGAATATTGTATTGTTGATGCTCACCGCATTTGGAGCGGCATATTTGATTGTGCCTCTTTTGTTTGAAGCTCAAAACCCCTAGTTTACACTTCCACAACTCCAAGTGACAACTAGGTAGGGGGTACACAGTTTAAAAAAAAGTTGCAATTTTTACATATTTTTGAAATTTAGCGGTAATGGTAAAAGTGGTTGACTTATATCTGCTTAGATAGATAAACAAACCTATTAGAAGTTAGGAGTGAAGATGATGAAAAAAGTAGAAGCCATTATTCGCCCATTTAAGCTTGACGAGGTGAAAATTGCCTTAGTTAATGCTGGCGTTGTGGGTATGACAGTTTCTGAAGTCCGGGGCTTTGGAAGGCAGAAGGGGCAAACAGAAAGGTATCGCGGTTCTGAATACACTGTTGAGTTTCTGCAAAAACTGAAAGTAGAAATTGTGATTGAGGATAACCAGGTTGATATGGTTGTGGATAAAATTATTGCTGCGGCCCGTACAGGTGAAATCGGTGATGGTAAGATTTTTATCTCTCCGGTGGATGGCGTTATACGTATTCGTACTGGCGAGAAGAATACAGAAGCTGTTTGAGTATGGGGTGGTGTTAAGTATGACCCTCAAGGGAATGTAGCCTTGAACATCACCGAGTCAAGGAGTTCGGATATTGCCAAACAATGGCGGTGGGAACGCCGTTATTGCCGACTCGAGGCGGAGTCAGACCAAGAAACCGCAAGGTAGACGGGTATCTGTCAATGAAGCAGGCATCCTACACCGTAACATCATGTGAGTGAAATCAAAACATATCCCTGATTTTCTACTATTATAGCGGGCAAAATGCCCGCTCACCTCCCAAAACTCTACTGGTCATTAAGTCAGCAATTAAAATTAAGTTTAGTAAAGAATAATGTAATTTTAAGTCGAAATATTCTCAAAGATTGCTGAATATAAGTTGAGTTAAGACTAGATCATAATTCCTAATTAGAATTGATATATAGAAATCTGCCATGAAGGATAAATTTATTTCGTAAATAAATATTTTCTTGACAATGAAATTGGAGAAAATTATGAATTACTGTCCTTGTTGTTCAGGATTACTGTTACAGCATATACGCCCTTGGGGTTTGGCTTGGTTTTGCCCCCATTGTTGGCAAGATATGCCAGTATTTAATCTAGAAAATCCCAGTTCATTAGAAAAGGCTTTTGCAGCAGGTAGTTTAGTGGAGAAAATTAACTACCGCAATGGTCATAGAATGTATGAAATTTCTTCTCAGCCTTGATGTTAATTTTTTAATACAAAAATACATAAATCCTTACGTATAACATCTTGTCTATACTGTACTGTTCAGGATAGATTACAGTAGAGCCGTTGTGGTTTAGTAGCAGATTTAGACACTCTGGGCAAATATACAACCGAAATAGGAATCGCTTTTTGGGGATGTGAGTCAAAAAAGGCTATAATCATATTTGTACCTAACTATGTACAACTCCAGCCATGAACATCGTCAACTTTAGCGAAGCAAGAAACAATTTTAAATCCGTACTAGATACGGTTGCCAATGATAAAAACTGTACCGTCATTGTTAGAAGAGATGCGGAAGATGCTGTAGTCATGTCTAAAAGTTATTATGACAGTCTGATGGAAACAGTTTATCTGTTAAAATCTCCTGCTAATGCTCAACATTTAGAAGAAGCGATCGCCGAATACAAAGCAGGGAAAACACAAGAACACGATTTAATCGATGCGTAAATTAGCTTGGGGTAGTAAAGCGTGGAAAGATTATCTTTATTGGCAATCTCAAGACAAGAAAACTTTAAAAAGAATCAATCGACTTATCGAAGATACTTTATCAGATCCCTGTGAAGGAATCGGTAAACCCGAACCATTGAAAGAGAATTTGTCAGGTTTTTGGTCTCGCCGTATTGATGAAACAAATCGTCTTATTTATGCTATCGATGATGATTATCTGACAATTATTTCATGTCGCTATCATTACCAATAATAATCAGTGCGTAGGCGTTGCGCTGGTGCAAGCAGTTCGCTTTTTGGGAATTAGGAATCGCTTTTCTGGGATGTGGGATTCGATACACTAATCATGACTTGACAAACATCCTCTTATGTAAAAAACCCGAATCAATAAGTGGGTTATATCTGAGAAGTTCTTGGCTATCTTCCTTGATGCCCCGATGTAATAGTATTGGGTTTAATTAATCTTCTTCCCAGGTTTCATCACTCAATAGGTCAATAATTCTATCTCTGAGTAGATATTCATGCTTTTCTAGCTCCTTTTCAAACAATATCCAGTCACGATTAGGAACATACTTACATAGGGAGTAAATTGGTTGTTGGCGGTCAATTAGTCCCTTTTTGACTAGTTGGCGTGCTTCTTCTCTAATCATTCCAATATCATATCTAACAACAGTATCCATAAATCATTCTTTTTCTTTTTTGAAGGAAATAAGTTTTCTGCGTGTATCTTCAACTGAGCAAAAAAAAATCGGAAAAATTGTCAAGAATTAAGACACACCAACCCCACCAAAGCTATCTTGTCTCCTGTAGATAGCAGTTACACAGGTAAATTCCCCTTTTGGGTCAGGGTAGAGGAACTTTTTACCTCTACACTTTGCTCAGAATCGCATATCTAGGCAGGAATTGGTATCAGTCTTTAGGTAGACCCCTGGAAAACTCTTTTTGAGACTCCCAGACCTAAAAAAGTTTGACACTCCCCATGGGTAGAACCCAGGGGATTTTAGTTTCGCGGAAGTTATACCAAGAAACCCTAACGGTACTGTGTAGGTAGTTCACATTACCTGGGGATGAGATATCACCAACCCTAGTAGCTTGAGGAATGAGTTAAAGTACATAGGGCATTAAGCATTGGGTGTTAGGCAAACAAAGCAATCTTACAGATGGGGGAAGAACAACTTTTCCCTGATAACCTAGTCCTTCATTCCTCATTCCCTATTTATGACTGCTGCAGAAAAAAACCCTGAGTTTGAAAATTTACTGACTTATCTTAGACAAAGCCGGGGCTTTGATTTTACAGGTTATAAGCGTTCAACTTTGATGCGTCGGGTACATAAGCGCATGCAATATCTAAGTATAGAAACCTTTGGGGAATACTTGGACTACTTGGAAGTTGATCCAGAGGAATTCAATCACCTGTTTAACACAATCTTGATTAACGTCACGGCATTTTTTCGAGATATTTCCGCCTGGGAATACTTAGCTAAACAGGTGTTACCGAAGATTGTGGCGCGGAAAAATAACTCTGATCCCATCCGGGTTTGGAGTGCGGGTTGTGCTTCTGGTGAGGAGGCTTACACTGTGGCTATGCTCATGGCTGAACTTTTGGGAATCGAGGAATGTCGGCAACGGCTAAAAATTTATGCTACAGATATAGATGAGGAAGCTTTGAATCAAGCCCGTCAAGCTGTGTATTCGGCTAAGGATGTCCAGTTAATACCATGGGGACTGCAAGAGAAATATTTTGAGAGTACGGGTAATAACTATGTTTTCCGTCAGGACTTGCGACGTTCAGTGATTTTTGGTCGTCACGACCTGCTGCAAGATGCGCCCATTTCTCGCTTAGATATGCTGGTATGTCGCAACACACTGATGTATTTTAATTCTGAGACTCAGTCGCGGATTATGGCTCGGTTTCATTTTGCTCTCAATGATGGGGGTTATCTGTTTTTGGGAAAAGCAGAGATGCTGTTAGTGCATTCCAATTTATTCAATCCCCTAGAGTTGAAAGATCGGATATTTAGTAAAGTATTAGTAGCAAATATACGCGATCGCTTGCTAGGGATGGCAAATACAGTAGAGCCAGAATCTAGCTACCGAGGATCTCGACATATCCGGCTGCGAGAGATGGCTTTTGATTCGGCATCTGTAGCCCAAATAGTGGTAGATATCAATGGAATACTGGTACTAAGTAACCACCAGGCTCGCAGTGTGTTTGGTCTTTCGCCCCAGGATTTAGCTCGTCCTTTTCAGGATTTAGAACTTTCCTACAGACCAATAGAATTGCGATCGCCCATTGAACGGGCTTATATCGAACGCCGTAGTATTACTTTAACAAATGTCCATCGCTATTTACCCAATGGAGAACTGCAATATTTAGATGTAGCAATTATACCTTTAGAAGATGTTGACAAGTCCCTGCTAGGTGTGAGTATCACTTTTCATGATGTGACTCGTTTTATTCAACTTCAAGAAGCCTTGCAACGTTCTGGACAGGAATTAGAGACTGCTAACGAAGAACTCCAATCTACCAACGAAGAATTGGAAACTACTAACGAAGAACTCCAATCTACCAATGAAGAATTGGAGACCATGAACGAAGAACTCCAATCTACCAATGAAGAATTGGAGACCATGAATGAAGAACTCCAATCTACTAACGAAGAATTACAAACAATTAATCATGAACTGAGCGATCGCACCACAGCACTTAACCGTACTAATCTATTCCTGACTGGCATTCTCAAAAGTCTACAAACGGGAATCGTAGTCATTGATCGCAACTTGAATATCGTACTGTGGAATTACATGGTAGAACATTTGTGGGGGTTAAGAACAGAGGAAGTTTTAGGAAAATCCTTATTTAGTCTCGATATTGGTCTACCTCTCGAGCAACTGCGATCGCCTATCCGCGATTCCTTATCTGCAAAGCAGGGCTTTCAAGAAATGATTTTAGATGCTACCAACCGCAGGGGAAGAACAATAGAATGTTATTTGGCTATTACCCCCCTATGTAGTACGGAAATTGAAGGAGTAGTATTGATGATGACAGATATAGAACAAGTTAAAAGTATGATTTCCCAGGAAGCAATTGCTCAAAGACGACAACAGCAACAGGAGTAATCCAAACATAATGACCAGAAACTTAGAGGAAGCCATCACCGGGGCGCATCAGCGACTAAAAAATTTATCCCAGCGTGCTAGTCAAATAGGACAGGAAAATTATCCTACAACAGCAGTATTGCAAGAAGCCATCAGCGAAACTGCAATTTCTTTGGAAGAGCTGGAAGTATTAGCCGAAGAACTCGCACAGCAAAACCGGGAATTAGTTGCTACTCGCCACCTTTTAGAAGTTGAGCGCCAGTGTTACCAGGATTTATTCAATTTTGCCCCCGATGGATATTTAGTTACTGATGTCAATGGTGTAATTCAAGAAGCTAACTATGCTGCGGCCAACTTACTGAATGTCCGCCACTCTTACCTGACAGGCAAACCCCTGGCTGTATTTGTACATCAGACAGAATTACCCAAATTCTACCAAATCATCGGACAATTGCCCCAGCAAACAGAGAAACGCACAGAACAGTTACGGATATTTCACCAGGAGGGTAGAGTTGACTTTGCGGCTGAATTTACCCTGGGGGTAGCCAAAGATTATTCTGAGGGCAAAATCAAGGGTTGGAGATGGCTATTTAGGGATATTAGTGAGCGAGTGGAAGCAGAGGAACAAATTCGCCAACAAGCCGCACTACTTAATATTACCACAGATGCCATTCTAGTCAGAGATTTGCAAAACCAAATTTTATATTGGAATCAAGGCGCGGCAAATATTTATGGCTGGCGGGCGGAGGAAGTTATGGGAAGGAACGCCTGGGAAATTTTATTACCAGAGGCTTCTCCTGAACTTCTAGGAGCGCTGAACACTGTTTTAGAGGATGGAACATGGAGCGGGGAATTACGGAAAGTCACCAGATGGGGTAAGAAAATCATCGTTAATAGCCGTTGGACACTCATGTATGATGCTGCCAGGTTACCCAAATCTATCATGAGTGTTGATACCGATATTACGGAGAAAAAACAACTAGAAACAGAAATTTCACGTGCTCAGAGATTGTCAAGCCTCGGTACTCTGGCTCATGCGATCGCCCATGATCTGCAAAATATATTCTCTCCCATGATGACAGTAGCGCAACTTTTGCCCTTCAAGCATTCCGAGCTAAGTGAAAGTTCCCTACAGATGCTGAAATTATTGGAAAGCAATAGCAAACGGGGGATGGATTTAGTCCAGCAAATTCAGTCATTTACCAGTAACTTTCAAGTTCAAAGCTCAATACCGTCACTATCACATCTGCTCCAAGATGTAGAGCAGACAATCAAACGCATCTTCCCCAAATCCATAGACATTGATATTGATACAGATATACCTACCGATATAGAAATCCTGCAGCCATACCATACCGAACTACAGGAAGTATTAGTTAAGTTACTAGTAAATGCCTGTGATGCTGCGCCTCAAGGTGTTAAGGTGGGAATTTCCGCTAACCAGACCTTCATTGACGAAAGCTATGTGAAACGGCATATGGGCGCTCAGGTGGGTTACTACGTAGTAATTACAGTTACTGATACCGCACTAAATATTAATCCTCAAGTCATCGATGAGATTTTCACACCATTTCGCCATACTCAAACTGGAAGTAAAAATACTGACATGGGCGGTTTTGTGGAAGTATCCAGTCAATTAGGAGTTGGGAGGAAGTTTAAAATCTACATCCCCAGTAGTGAAAGTCACACTTCCCCCAGAGTAGATCAGGGCAAACTCCCTGCAGGTAAAGGAGAATTAATTTTAGTTGCAGATAAAGAGACGGCAATTACCCAAATTACCAAAACTACATTAGATATTCATAACTACAGGGTATTAATCGCCGAGAATGGGATTGAAGCCCTTGCCCTATACACCCAACACCAGCAGGACGTTAAACTGGTGTTGATAGATCTGATGATCCCATCCATCACAGGGGAAACTGCCATTCGCACCTTGCAAATCATCAACCCGGATGTACCAATTATTGTTATGAGTGAATTGGCTGCTGCTGAGGCTTTAGCACGAACTACTCTCACAGGGATTCAGGGATTTTTAGCAAAACCCTTTACTGCGGAGCAATTATTAAATGTCATACATCATGCCCTTGTGTGTACCATGGCACCACCCTGGAAACAGCAGCGCTGAAGTTGGGGAAGTCTGCCCAGTAATAGCCCAGTGAGGCTGATGTACAATGCAAACAAATATTTAAATTATGAGTGGCCGGTTCATATGATTTCATCAGAAAATAACACAACATCCACCGATAAAAGCCTGGAAGCCATGCGGCATTTTTCCGAACAGTACGCTAAACGCACCGGGACATATTTCTGTTCTGAACCCTCTGTAACCGCAGTGGTGATTGAAGGACTGGCAAAACATAAAGACGAGTTAGGGGCCCCTTTGTGTCCCTGTCGCCACTATGAAGACAAAGAAGCCGAAGTTAGCGCCACATATTGGAACTGTCCCTGTGTACCCATGAGAGAACGCAAAGAGTGTCACTGTATGCTGTTTCTGACCCCAGATAATGAGTTTGCTGGCGACCAACAAAAAATTAGTTTAGAAACTATCAAAGAAGTGCGAGCAAGCATGGGATGAGCGACATGATCCCCCCAGAGTTTTGGCAAGGTGTGGAGCAGTTTAATTCCAGACAGTTTTACGCCTGTCATGACACTTTAGAGGCTTTGTGGATAGAAGCCGGCGAACCAGAAAAAACCTTTTATCAAGGTATTTTACAAATTGCTGTCTCACAGTATCATTTATCTAATGGTAACTGGCGAGGTGCAGTAATTTTACTAGGAGAAGGCAGCAATCGACTGCGACGTTATCCCTCTGTTTATAAGAGTATTGATGTAGATCAATTATTGACTCAAACTGCAGCGTTGTTGTCAAAATTACAACAAATGGGAGCAGATAACTTTAATGCCTTGACAGATCCTCAGGCTTTACCTAGTCCCACAATTGCCCTAGTTCACGAGTAAAATATTACCCCGTAGGCTAGCCTACGGGGCTGTTGTTGCCAAAGTATTGCATTTCCAGGTTAATATGGCGGTTGTAGCGGCGGTGTTCTGAGGGAATTTGACGAATGTGTGTGTATATGGGTGAAACCTAGAAGCTAGATCAAGCGTCAATATTTCAGTAGTTATCCCAAGTTGCTCCTGAATGTAGATTTTATATTCGGGAAAAGAAATTGGGATAATTAATATACAATCTGATATCCTAAACTTATGGCTACAGTATTATGTCCTGCTACAAATTTCCAGTATCACAAATGCGTCGCCTGGGATTAGCCTTGATGCTACCAGTTGCACTGTTGGGTGTGGTGACATTTCCTAGCCATGTGCAAACTGTAACGGCACAAACATCTGAGCAAAATGGTCGCCTGACCATCAGCGCCGATTTGCAAGAATATAACGCCAATACTCAAGTAGCAACCGCACGCGGTAACGTACAAATGTTGTATCCTGCTCGCCAAATTAAAGCTACATCTGCTCAAGCACAATTTTTCAGCAGGGAACGCCGTATTGATTTGAGCGGTAACGTCCATATTGTCCAAAATGGAGTCAATAGCATCCGGGCCGAGAAAGTCACTTATCTGATTGATGAAGGGCGTTTTGTGGCTTTACCTCAATCCCGGGGTCAGGTACAGTCCATCTACATGGTCAATGATTCTGAACTGGGGCGACAATCTAATTAATCTGATCAGGATAAATTACCACTACGGGCGCGAATAGTGAAAATTGTCTTAGAGAATATTTACAAATCTTATGGTAAGCGCAGTGTTGTCAATAACGTTAACCTGTCCATTTCTCAGGGTGAGGTGGTGGGGTTACTAGGTCCCAATGGTGCGGGTAAAACCACGACTTTTTACATTGCTACGGGTCTAGAAAAACCTAACCAGGGAAAGGTCTGGCTTGATAGTACCGAAATAACCGCAATGCCAATGCATAAAAGAGCACAATTAGGTATTGGCTATTTAGCTCAAGAACCAAGTGTTTTTCGTCAGCTATCTGTACGGGATAATATTCTCTTGGTACTGGAGCAAACTCATGTACCCCCATGGGAATGGTCAAAACGAATACAGGGTTTACTGCGGGAGTTTCGCTTGGAAAAAGTCGCTAAAAGCAAAGGAATTCAACTCTCAGGTGGGGAGCGACGACGGACGGAATTAGCTAGGGCTTTAGCAGCAGGTAGGGATGGTCCGAAATTCCTGCTGTTGGATGAACCATTTGCTGGTGTTGACCCGATTGCGGTTTCCGAAATTCAGCATATTGTCGCACAATTGAGCGATCGCGGCATGGGTATCTTAATTACAGATCATAATGTTCGTGAAACCTTAGCCATTACAGACCGCGCCTATATTATGCGCGAGGGACAAATTCTTGCTTTTGGACATCCAGAAGAACTATATCATAATCCCCTAGTGCGACAATACTACTTGGGGGATAACTTTCAAGTCTAAATATTAATTTAAATGTTTATTTTTTAAATGTTTATTTTTATGAATTTTTTTGCCTGGGTGTAACTAGTTAATTTTCCTCCAGGGGTCGGGTTGAAACATCAAATGGTAGTCCTATAGTTATTTTATGAGATTCAAGAAGCTCAATTTATTATACAGACTGAATTCCCTCTTACCCTTGACGCTCATGGACCGCTACCTGACCAAAGAATTGGTAGCACCTTTTTTATTTGGTGTAGGTGCATTTTCATCATTGGGTGTAACTATCGATGCTGTGTTTGAGCTAGTGCGGCGCATTGTCGAATCTGGATTACCAATCAATATTGCAATTCAGGTTTTTTTATTAAAGTTTCCCAATTTTATCGTTTTAGCCTTCCCCATGTCCACACTCCTGGCTACTTTGATGACTTATAGTCGTCTTTCCAGCGAGAGCGAACTAATTGCTCTGCGTGGGTGTGGGGTCAGTGTCTATCGCATGGTTTACACCGCTGTGATGTTGAGTATGGTAGTAACAGGGATGACATTTGTCTTTAATGAGCAAATAGCACCCGCAGCCAATTACCAAGCAACTATTACCCTGGAAAAAGCCCTCAAGTCAGACAGACCCATTTTACAGCAGTCAAATATCTTTTATCCTGAATACCAAGAGACAGAAGAGCCAGATGGTACTAGAAACAGGAGACTGGCACGTTTATTTTATGCTGACAAATTTGATGGTCAGAAGATGAAGGGTTTAACAATTATAGACCGGACTGGAGAAGGTTTAAATAAAATTGTCGTCTCCGAATCTGCCCAGTGGAACACTGCTGAAAACGTTTGGGACTTTTATAATGGTACCATTTATTTAGTCGCTCCTGACCGTTCCTATCGTAATATTCTACGGTTTGAACACCAACAGCTGCAATTACCGCGCACACCATTGAATGTAGTGGAGAGAAGCCGAGATTATGGTGAAATGAATCTTGCTGAATCTTTAGAACAGTTAGAAATAGAACGGATCGCTGGCGACACTCAGAAGATTCGCAAACTTGAAGTACGTATTCACCAAAAAATTTCTCTACCATTTGTATGTGTAGTTTTTGGCTTGGTAGGTGCTGCTATGGGAAGCAGACCCCAGCGCAGCGGAAAAGGTACAAGTTTTGGTGTGAGTGTGATCGTAATTTTTACTTATTATTTAATTTTCTTTATTAGCGGTGCTGTAGCACAAGCTGGTATTTTCTCACCCTTTATAGGAGCTTGGCTACCTAATTTCCTGTTTTTAGGAATAGGTTTATTTTTATTGATGCGGATAGCTGAACGTTAATAAATTGACAACTTCGCCGTTCCCTGTTCCCTATTCCCCGTTCCCTATTCCCTATTCCCTGTTCCCTATTCCCCGTTCCCCAAAACAACCTCTTATCTGTCAGAAACCCAAGTACCATGGAAACCATAGGGTACCCTTTGGGGAATTAGTACCCGCGCCATGGGTGCTGCGGTGACATCTTGGGCGTTGACTATTACTAGTTCCGAATTTTGCGAAGTCTCATCGTAAACAAAAGTAATTAACCAGCCATCATCTTCCTTTGTAGCATTAAGACTCGGCGCAAATACTGCTTCACCGCCATAACGTCCTGAACCAAATTCATGGGTTTGAGATGTCTGATTATTTAAATCATATTTAATTATACCATTAAATAGCGGGAGGGGCGTTTGGTCCATTCTCCCAGCATAACCGTATTGGGTTCGTTGCCCTAAAAAGTTTTCGTTAATGCGGGGAAATTCCGCCGGGACATCATCTAGCATTTCTTCTTGCACTTTCCCGCTGCTCAGATCAAATCGCCAGCGATATAAACGCGGTATATCTGCTTCTCGGTCCGTTGGGGAATCATTAACCTTTAACACTGTGGTCGAGTTCATGCGACAGGCTATAAGCACTATTTCCTCTTCATCTTCGTAGGCGTTAAGGGTATGAAATATGTAACAGGGCGAAGTTTCAAACCAGCGGATATTACTGTTATCCCCATAACGGGGGACAATCCCAAAGCGACTGGGTCTATGGCTCTCGAACATCAAACCCGGTTCCCCCCTTTGCATTCTTTCCATACTGAAAGTTAAGGGTAAATCCATAAAGATTGTATAGTTCTCGGTGATGGCGAAATCGTGCATCATTACCCCCATCGGTAGCTCAATGGGCACTGTCCGCACTATTTCGCCTATGGGGGAAACTATGCTATATTGCAAGTATGGTGGAGCGAAGGAGTAACCAAAAAACATCATTTCACCCGTCTTTGGGTCTACCTTGGGATGGGCTGTAAAGCCAGAAACCAGCTTACCATTATACGTGTATTCACCAATTGTCTGTAAATCTGGTAACTGGATGGCGTGAGGCGCACCCCCTTCGTTAAGTGCTAACATTTGCCCAGCGTGCCACACTAGGGCTGTGTTGGCAGTGTTTTTGTATGCACCATGAGGATTATCCATCTGCGGTGGTTCTAATAACCCAGACCAGAGCGCTTTCCCCGCTTGGTGTTCTATTTCCCATCCTTTAGTGCGCACGTAGCGATTACAATATGTGGCCTCACCGTCCCTAATTCTCACACCGTGCAACATTCCATCGCCATCAAACCAGTGATACTGACCAATGGGTGACCACTGGGGATTGGGTCCATTACGGACAAACATCCCTGTTAGATTGGCGGGTAACTCACCTATGACTTTTAAAGCCTGCGTGGTGATTTCTGTTTGCACCGGGGCAAAGTTATAATTGAGATACGGGTTCAGTGTGGTTGTCATGGTGTCTATGTCTCAACAAGTGATGAAGTGATCATATTAGCGATCGCTGTGATTGTTTCTCCCAATATCGGCAGATTTTTCTAGTATAATTGGGAAATAAAGCCTTTTTCCGGCTCATGAAGTACACACCAATTCCCAATTCCCAATTCCCTGTTCCCTCAAACTAAAAAAAATTGTACCTCACGAGCATGGTAAATGCTATAACTGTCGTTTTTGATATAATCTGACTCTGCCTCACAGGCGATCGCCCAGGACTAGAAAATTAAAGGTTAGTTGTCATCAAATTCACAGCTAAGACTTAAATAGATTAAACTTATATAAAGGCAGTCCCTGAAAATGCCAGGGTTTCAGCCGTCAAGCAAATATCTGAACATTTCTAGTAAACCCTTTACAAATCTCCCTATGGTATGCTAATATTAAACGAAGGAAGAAAAAATGATTTTAGTTGAAAGACATATCATTAAACAATCTCACCAACATTGCAAAGAGAT
>NZ_JAQMTM010000005.1:0-20210 GCF_028331085.1 Anabaena sp. CS-542/02 | reverse complement strand
CCAAAATGCACTCACTAAAAGAAGAATTTAGAGATATATTTGAAACAACTAAATCATGGGGAGATAGTATAATAAAATTATTGGATTGGATGTATGAATCACTTTCATACTTTCCGAAAAGTATAGGTACAATAGTTAGATTGTTCGGTGAAATAGTCGGTTATTTTGACGGTAAAACTACAAGTGGTACTGTAGAAGGAATTAATAATAAACTCAAGTTAATTAAAAGACTTGGATATGGCTTACGTAATTTCAGTAATTTTAGATTACGCAGTTTATTAAACTGGCATTTTACTATTGATTATCCATAAAACTAACCGAAGAACCAAAAGGTTTTGCTACAAGTTAGTTGCAGCAGTCATCAACGTAGCAGATGTAAAGCACCGTTTAGAATGGGGATAATTTACCTTCTAAAATAAACATAAATATCGATAAATTGGGTTAAAATTGAGCTAAACAGCAGTTAATACCTTCTGATGAATCCCTACGCTATTTTTAATCAGACCAAACGTCAGTGTGTTAGTGATGGCATGATGCGATCGCTTTTAGAAAATTGCGATACTGCCTCACATATCCTTATTTTAGTCTGGCCGCAACTTGGGGATTTCGATAGTCTGGAATATGCGTGGTGGTTACAGCGAGCAGCTGAACAGTTGACAGATAAAAAACTCGCTATTCGTGCTGTGGGAATTGGTAACTTAGGCTCTGGAAAAAAATTCTGTGAATATACAGGATTTCCGCCTGAAAATTTATTTGTTGAACCGAATGCAGAATTACATTGTCAACTCAATCTTTATTCTGGTCTGAATGTGTCTCTACCCGGACTTTCTCAGTCTCAAAAAGCTTGGCTAAATCTGCTATTGATGTGTGCTGGGATTGGAAGTCCGGGAACCCTGGCGGAAGTTTTTCGCGGATACAAGGGAGATCGCCAAGCCCCTCAACTGATCAAGGATGATGAAATTATCCAACCTACTCCTCTACCTGCTTTTCAAGGCTCGTTTTTCCAATTAGCCGGGGGGAGTGGTTTTCAACGTCCTTTTGAATTAGCTACCCTACGCCTACGTAATATGATGGAAGTGCTGAAAAATTGGCACATTTATGTACCTGATTGTGCCTATTTAACTCAGCGAGGTGGAACTTTTCTGTTTGACACAAAAGGCCAGTTAGTTTACGAACATCGAGACCGAGGAATTCTGGGCTTTGCTGCTAATATGAGCCAACCACTATCATTTTTATCTTTGATTGAAAGAGATATTTGTACTCAATAGGTAACTAGTTGTTACTTGATAAAAAAAGTAAATTTAAGGGTGGTCTTCTAACCACCCTATTTCCCCTCATATTTAAAATTTAGTTGCAACACCCTTAGTGGGTACGATATTTACTCTGAGATATTAACTAAAGTATCAACTTCAGATGAAGCTAGTGTTGGGGCTGTGAAGAGACGTGAGTATAGACTTACCGGTTGCTGACGAGCGAAAACCGGCAGAACTTTACGCGCATGGGCTGCTACTTCCACTGTTTTGACATCATAAGTCTGGGTAGCCAATTTAGGATATAGACCAATACCGATGATGGGAACTATCAAACAGGCGGTAATAAATAGTTCCCGGGGTTTGATATCAGGGATAACAGCATCTAGATGTAATTCTTCACTTTGCTGACCGTAGAACACTTGGCGCAGCATGGATAGTAAATAAATTGGAGTTAAAATTACGCCAACGGCTGATAACAGGATAACTACAATTTTGAAGCTGGAACTATAAACGTCGCTGGAAGTAATACCCAGGAACACCATCAATTCACCCACAAAGCCACTCATTCCGGGTAAAGCCAGAGAAGCCATAGCCCCAATGGTAAACACTGCGAAGGTTCTAGGCATAACCTTAGCTATACCGCCCATTTTGTCCATCATTAAGGTGTGGGTACGTTCGTAAGTTACACCGGATAAGAAGAACAAGCTAGCGGCTATCAAACCGTGAGAAACCATTTGCAGCACAGCACCGCTAATACCAATTTCTGTGTAAGAGGCTATCCCAATTAATACAAATCCCATGTGGGCAATGGAAGAGTAAGCCAAGCGGCGTTTGAGATTTGTTTGGGCAAAGGCACAGCAAGCACCGTAGACAATATTTACTACACCTAGGATTGCTAAAACTGGGGCAAAATAAACATGGGCATTAGGTAACATTTCCACGTTGAAGCGGATGAGTGCATAACCGCCCATTTTTAATAACACACCAGCTAAAATCATAGAACCAGGTGCAGAGGCTTCACCGTGGGCATCAGGTAGCCAAGTATGTAGGGGGAAAATTGGCATCTTGACACCAAAGGCAATGAGGAAACCTGCATAGGTTAACAGTTCTAGTGCTTTAGGGTATTGCTTCATTCCCAGTGTGGCGATGTCGAAGGTGACGCTATCACCTGAGAATGCCATGGCAAAACCGGCGACTAGGATAAATATTGATGCGGCAGCTGTGTAAATAATAAACTTGGTGGCTGCATAACGACGCTTGGGACCTCCCCAGATGGCAATTAGCAGGTACACAGGTACTAACTCTATTTCCCACATGAGGAAGAATAACAGCAAGTCTTGGGCGACAAATACCCCTAGTTGGGCGCTGTACATTACCAACATCAAAGCATAAAACAAGCGCGGCTTGTTTGTGACTTTCCAAGCCGCGAAGATTGCCAGAGTGTTAATTAAGCCTGTTAACAACACCAGGGGCATGGATAGACCATCAACCCCCACTGACCAATTTAAACCTAACTGTGGTATCCAAGAATATTTTTCTACCAGTTGTAGTGTGGGGTTTTGAAAGTCGTAGCTGTACCAAAAGGCATAAATCATTAGGGCAAAGTCGGCTATGGCAACTCCCAAACCATACCAGCGTAATGTTTTGCCTTCTTTATCCGGGATTAAGGGTGTGGCTAAGGCAGCCACCAAGGGCAATAAAATTATGGCTGACAGCCACGGAAATTCAATAGCATTCATCACTTCCGACAATCAATTTACCTGTTTGCTTTTAATTTAATTATATTAAGGAATTTGTACTTTTGTAAATGTTATTGATCCCTAATACTGGCAAATATTCAGTAATTATTAGGAATAAATACCTACTGAATATTTGCCAAAACAATTCTAGTTGTAAATTTTTGTAACGTCAACAGAAAATTTCATAAAAAAGGCGGCTGAAGCCACCTTTTTAAGTTATAATATGAGTTATTTTGGTTAAATAGAAACAATTTGCGACTTTACACAATCCGATTGACAATTGTCCAGACTTCCCCATCTGAACGGACATAGGGAACTGAGATAGTCTTAAAACCAGTAATAAAAGGCTTGTAGTACACCTGCCAATACAAAGGACTTAAGTAATCAGTGCAAGATTTGAGCTGACGGATTTCTGTGGCTAATTCCCCAGCTAGCTGATTGATGCGTTCAGCATGAACCTGAGCTACCTTTCTAGCTGCTTCTAACTCCTGCTGTGGGGTAAGTTGTTTAGATTTATTCTGGCAACGTTGTAACTCAGCTTGTTTGTATTCTAGCTGTAATTCCAAGGCGGCGATCGCATCATCTATACCCTTGAGTTCCACAGATAATTGGGGATTTTCCCGTGCTTGGCGGCGACAGGCTTCCACCATAGCTGAGGGTGAATCACTCTTGGCAGATAGTACATTATTAATAGTCAATGTAGCCCTTTCTTGCTGGAGCGCTTGAATTTGTGAATTCAGTGTGGTGATTTCTGTATGAATTTGGTCAATCATTGCGGTTTATCCTTGGTAGCTTGCGCCTTGAGTATCTAGAGAAAGCGATCGCACAACTGCTATGATTCCTATCGACTGCCAAGCTGAGAACATTGCCGCTTCTACAGACTGGGAATGTAACCTATCTACCAAAGCCAATAATGTCGGCCCAGCACCACTAATCACCATCCCATAAGCACCAGCAGCCAAAGCCGCCCCCTTAACAGCATCGTAACCGGGAATCAAAGCTTGACGATAAGGCTGATGTAATCTATCTTGTAAAGCTGCTCTTAACCATTCTCCCTGACCAGTTTCCAGTCCCCGCAATAATAACCCTAAATGGGCAGTATTAAAAATTGCATCTGCACGGCTAAATTCAGTCGGTAGAACTTGACGGGCTTCACTAGTAGAAAGCTCAAAATCAGGAATCGCCACCACTGGTATAATATCACCATGCCAAGGAATATCGCAAATTTCCCAACCATCGGCACTGGTAGCAGCCAGACGACATCCCCCCAAGAGCGCCGGGACGACATTATCAGGATGTCCTTCCATAGCGATCGCTAATTTCATTACTTCTAACTGACTCAAAGGTCCACCCGCCAACTGATTAGCACCCACTAAACCGCCCACAATAGCTGTAGCTGAACTACCCAAACCCCTAGCCAAAGGTACACCTAGCTCAATTGCCATTTTTACTGGTGGGGGTGTCTCTCCTATATATTCATAGCACTTAACAAAGGCCTGATACAGGAGATTACTAGTATCGGTTTTTACTCGTTCAGCTTCTGCACCTGTAACAGCAATGATGAATTCACCCCCATCTAGAGGAGTAAAAGTGAACTTGTTGTATAGGGTTAAGGCTGCACCAATACAGTCAAAACCGGGGCCTAAATTGGCAGTTGTAGCGGGAACCTTAACAGTGATAGTAGAAATAACAGACATTTGCAAATACTCACCAAATCAATCCACTAGCATCTCATGTAAGGGGTTGATTTGTTCAAGAGTCTTGCTAATTGGGCAAAAGTATGCTTTACAAGACTTAACATATTAGCAAAGATTCAGTAGGGAAATAAAATTATCCCAGTTAGCGATCACTTTGAGAATATCTGGATCTGGATCATTTACAGTCATGGTTAGCAGCCCTGAGGCGTTAAGATGTGAAAGACTGAGCGATCGCCCTTAAGCAATCTTTGATGATGGCGCTCATGTAGGAATATCTTTTATGCGCCGAGATTCCATATTTTACCAACTATTTCAACAATTCCCAAGTTTACTATTTGAACTATTGACAAATCCGCCAGTCAATGCAGACAAATATCGCTTTGATTCAGTAGCTGTCAAAGAACCTAAATTTGAAATTGACGGGGTATTTTTACCACCAGACAATGAAAATCCGGGTGTGGTGTATTTCTGTGAGGTACAATTTCAAAAAGACGAAAAACTCTATGAGAGAGTATTTGCAGAATCCTTATTATATTTCTACCGTAACCGGGAGAGATTTAGGGATTGGCAAGCGGTGATAATTTACCCTTCACGCAGTATTGAACAAAGTAATATTTATCCCCATCGTGGGTTGCTCAATAGTCACCAAGTGCATCGAGTATATTTAGAGGAATTGGGGAATATTCGCCAATTACCCCTATGGGTAGCATTAATGGTACTAACAACTGTAGAACCAGAACAAGCACCATCTGAAGCTAGGTATTTACTAGAACGTTCCACTTATGAGCAGTCAGAAACCGCCAGTCGTACCATAATTGAATTAGTCACTACAATTATGGTGTACAGGTTTGAAAAATTAAGTCGAAGGGAGGTTGAAACCATGCTAGGAATCACACTCAAAGAAACGCAAGTTTACCGAGAAATTAAAGAAGAGGGTCGAGAAGAGGGTCGAGAAGAAGGTCGAGAAGAAGGAATACAAAGGGAAAGAACCCTAGTCCTGCGACTATTAACTCGTAAGGTGGGGGAATTACCCGAAGATGTGCGCCACATTGTTGAAACTCTGTCTTTAGAAGAATTAGAGAATCTGGGGGAAGCATTGTTTGATTTTAGCAGCATAGCTGATTTACAGAGGTGGTTAGACTAGGCAGAGCCTAGCCGATGATGGTTAGAAGTTCTCGAACTTAGCGATCGCATTCTTCATTTTATCCACCACCTCATCCACAGGTATAGCCCCCAACTCCCCAGAAGCGCGGGTACGGATACTCAAGCTATGAGATTCAACTTCTTTAGCTCCCACTACAGCCATTACTGGTATTTTGGCTTTCTCAGCATTGCGGATTAACTTACCCAAGCGATCGCCACTGGTGTCGACTTCAACCCGGATACCCGCCGCCAGCATTTTCGCCGCCACTTCTTTGCTAAAATCAAGCTGTGCTTCACCCACTGGTAACAATCGAGCTTGTACAGGTGCTAACCACAGAGGAAAATCCCCTGCGTACTCTTCAATCAAAATCCCAATCAAGCGTTCCAGGGAACCAAAAGGCGCCCGGTGAATCATCACAGGACGTTTACGTGAACCATCTTCAGCCACATATTCTAAATCAAAGCGTTCTGGTAAATTGTAATCCACCTGAACAGTGCCTAATTGCCATTCTCGTTCCAAGGCATCACTAAAGATAAAATCTAACTTAGGACCATAAAACGCTGCTTCGCCAATTCCCTCAAAGTATTCCATACCCAACTTTTCCACAGCGCGGCGAATTGCCCCTTCGGCTTGCTCCCAAACTTCATTAGAGCCGATATACTTATCACTAGCTGGGTCACGGAAACTAAGTCTAGCCTTAAAATTCTTCAGTTGCAGACTCTTAAACACTGACAGAATCAAATCCACCACATTGAGGAATTCACTATCTAACTGTTCAGGGGTGACAAACAGGTGTGAATCATCCACTGTAAAACCGCGCACCCTTGTTAAACCGCCCAATTCTCCTGATTGTTCATAGCGGTAAACCGTGCCAAACTCTGCTAACCTTATCGGTAATTCCCGGTAGGAACGTAATTCACTCTTGTATATTTGGATATGAAAGGGACAATTCATAGGCTTGAGGACGAAGCCTTGTTCTAGTGCTGCTGCTGACTCATCATCAGACATCAGGGGAAACATATCTTCCTTATACTTTTGCCAATGTCCCGAAGTCTTAAATAAATCCACCCTAGCAATATGGGGGGTAACCACAGGTAAATAACCCCGTTTGAGCTGTTCTTGCTTGAGGAAATCTTCTAATGTACTGCGTAACAAAGTACCTTTAGGTGTCCACAAAGGTAAACCCGGACCTACTTGATCGGAAAATATAAATAATCCCAGTTCCTTACCTAGTTTACGGTGGTCTCGCCGGAGTGCTTCTTCCTTGCGCCGCTTATACTCAGCTAATTGTTCGGGGGTTTCCCATGCAGTAGCATAGATGCGTTGTAACTGCGCCTTGGTTTCATCTCCACGCCAATAAGCCCCGGCCACACTTTCTAATTCTATAGCTTTGGGGTTTAATTCGCTAGTATTTTCTACATGGGGACCAGCGCACAAATCCCACCATTCATCACCCAGATGATAAATTGTAATGGGTTCTTCTTTAATATCTGCCAGGATTTCTAGTTTGTAAGGTTCTTGGATTTGCTCTATTCGTTCTTGAGCTTGTTTGCGGCTGACTTGTTCGCAAATTACAGGTAATTTGCGGTTAATAATTTTCACCATCTCTTTTTTGATGGCTTTTAAATCATTTTCGCTAAATGGTTCTGGACTATCAAAGTCGTAGTAAAAACCGTTTTCAATCCACGGTCCAATTGTCACTTGTGCTTTGGGAAACAGCTTTTGTACCGCCATGGCCATGACATGGGAAGCGGTGTGGCGAATCTTCTTTAATTTTTCTGATTCACTAGTCCGGGGTAAATAAATTTTTTCAGGTTGTTCTGACGGAGTGAGAGATGATTTTAGCGACATCGGCTGCTGAACCATGAGCGACGTGATTGTAAAAATATAATTTTAGATAATTAATCAGTATTCCAGAAGCATACAGCACTAGAAAGTGCTGCTTCAAATATAAAGACTTTAATTACCTTTTCTCAGCAACTACAGTTGATGAGGTTTAGGAGTCTGCTGCACCAAGGCGCTGGCGGCCATTGTAATTATAGTTCACAGAACTGATGATTACAGATTTTTTCCATGATCTATCTGAGAATATCATTTCAGGAAATGTTAATTTTTGTAAAAAATGTTAATATTATGAGAGAAGTTAGAAATATACTTTTTATTTATGGGAGACTCGAATTTACCACAGGCGGATCTGCTGAAAACGATATTACAGCCTTTACTTGAGGACTTTAACTATTGGTTCGCGCGATCGCACGAATTGCTAGAAACCGAGCAATTGACATTTATGAGTCACGAAGAGCAATCTAATTTACTCTTGCGAGTCAAGCAAGCGCAAGATGAACTAAACGTAGCCAGGATGCTATTTACAGCCACAGAAGGGCAAGTCGGTATTGAGATGAAGACCTTAATGCCTTGGCATCAACTGCTCGGAGAATGCTGGAATGTATCAATGCGGTGGCGTCAGACACCAAAAATCTGAACCTGGCAAGACAGTATAACTATACAAGTCGCATAGAAGATACAAAATCCTTAATATTATTTTCATTAACAAAAAATGTATCCCATGCTACTCTAGGTTAAATAAGGATTAACAATTTTTTTCATAAAAGTATAAGCGCACCAAACCTGCGTGACATATTTGTATTCGCTCGGATAGAGAATACAGGCGAAGTAAAGCACTACCGAATAAAGTTTTAAAATTTGCTGCTCTTGGAGGAAAACCCAATGTTACACTTACTTTACATTCTGGCTTTTACAATTCTAGCTGTCATAGCCGTTGCGAACTTAATCCGCAACTTGATTATGTTTAGTTTTGATCGAGAGCGAGTTGATGCAGCTAAATATTCCCCAATGGATAATCCAGGATACCTATCTTCGAGAAAACAATTTGTTCCCCATCCAGAACTCTTAGATAACGCCGGTAACCTGATTAAAGAACCCTTGTTAGTCATGCGTTCAGTCAACGTTGAGGATGCGCGTCAACAGTTAGATGCGATCTATGAATCTTCTCCTGGGCAAAAAATCGACCGTCAAGAAGAAAGTTAATTGTACTGCGGATTTGTAGCAGTAGGGGTTGAGCATTGCTCAACCCCTAAAAATTTGTGAGATATTTCCTAGTTAGGCTTCAATAACCACCCGGAGATTACCGCGTTTTTTGACAACGCGACAAGCGGTGGTGGTACCAGAGCGCTCAAATTCTAAATCGAGGATGGTAGAACCAACGCGCAAGTTATGGAATGACAGAGAATTAATAGATTCTGGTAAAGTGGGGTGAATAATGCGCAAGCAGTTATTTTGAGCATCAGGGACTAGATTAACTACCATTTGCAGCAGTTGAAAAATAGAACCAGTCGCCCATGCTTGTGGTGTACAAGCGACAGGATACTGTACAGGAGCATGGTCACCATTACGTTCGTAACCGCAGAATAGTTCTGGGGGGCGTTGATATGCTTGGTGGTTAGTCATATCAAACAAACCTTGGAAAACTTCTAAAGCTTGGTCAATTAAACCGAGCGATCGCAATCCCATAGCAATGAGAGAATTATCATGAGGCCAAACCGAGCCGATGTGATAACCCATAGGATTATAAGCAGGGGACAAACTGCTGAGAGTGCGAATACCCCAACCATTAAACATATCTGGAGCGCGCAATCGTTCCGCCACACTGTAGGCCTTATCCGGGGTAAAAATACCCAATTTTAGACAGTGACCGGGGTTAGATGTGATACTTTGAACCTGGGTTCCCTCCCCATCCAAAGCCAGGGCGCAGAAATCCTGGTCTTTGAGCCAAAAATCTTGATTAAAACGGGCTTTTAGGTGTCTAGCCTGATCTAACCAGCGTTCTGCTAAGTCTGATCGCTTCATGATCTGAGCAATTTCTGCCAGATTAATTTTAGCTGCATAAACATAAGCCTGTACCTCACTTAAAGCAATTGGTCCGGGAGCGAGTTCACCCTTATGGTCTACGATACAATCGCCAGAATCTTTCCAACCTTGGTTAGTTAGACCCCGTGGAGATTTACGGTAGTAGGTCAAATAGCCAGTTTCCTGGAGATGGTGATCAATCCAATCCATGGCTGCTAGAGCATTGGGCCAAAGTTTGTCAAGTGTTTCTTGATCATGAGTCCAGGTATAGTATTCAGCATACAACATCAACCACAGAGGGGTAGCATCAACCGTGCCGTAATAGGGTGTATGGGGGATTTCTTGACAGCGAGCCATTTCCCCAAACCTCAACTCATGTAAAATTTTGCCTGGTTCTTCTTCCCGCCAGTCATCCTGAGTTTTACCTTGATATGATGCCAGTATCATCAAAGTTTCCCGAGCGATTTGGGGATTTAACATCAAGGTTTGGGAAGCTGTAATCAAGGAATCTCGCCCAAACAAAGCGGAGAACCAGGGGACACCGGCGGAAACAGTTTTAGAGTTACCAAAAGATTGGCGTAACAGATACATATCTTGTTCCGCCCGCTCAATGATACGATTAAAGATAGTTTTATTCGATCTAATTTGTGTAATTTCCTGTATCCATTGTTGCTCTTCCATCAACTCAGCGGCCTTAGCTTGGACTAAAGTCAAAGCAGCGCTGACTGTAGAACTGGGCTGATTATCGGTGAACATATTCACCCGGTAACCCAACTTTTGGGTTTCATGGGAGGCTAAATCTAACCGCCAGATAGCAGTATAACCCTGAAAATCATCTGGCTGACGATACTGGAATTGGATGCGGGATTCCATTAATAAGCCATCCACACCTTGATAGGCTAAAGTCAAAGATTTTTCTTTTGGTGGATGTACAGAGGAAAGGCTATGACTGGTAACAGGTGCTGCTTCTGGAGATGTTGATTGTATTAAGTGTAATATCTTACCCCTGTTTTCTCTTTGGGCGCCCCGAACTTCAAATAAATCCACAAAATCTGCATCAAAGCTGATACTTAATTCAAAGCTGACATTTGTGGTACTGTAATTAGATATTTCAATTTCCTCAAATAAGGCCCCATTCAGCACAAGTTCTCGGCGAATACCGACGGTTTCAGCTTTCAGTTGTTGGTCAATATTGGGGTTAGTACAAAGTACAGAAACAGAAAACCCTTTTTCGGCACTACTACCGAGGAGAATAGGCGATCGCCCTTGAATTTGCAACTCCAGACGGCTGAGAAACCGGGTATCAGAGCAAAATAGTCCTACATTGGGGTTACCATCGGTGAGGGAACAGCCAGAAATGTTACCGATGGTATCCGTCACCAGAAATAGATCATCATCTTTAACCGTGAGAGTAGGTTGTGGTCTTTCACTGACAACACAAGGCCATTCCGGTAGAGGTAATTGTTCTGCGGGAACAAACGTTTTGCCATCCAGAGAAATTTGTGCTGTATTGGTGAGTATATCCGGTGTCATGAGGCAAAGTTCCTTGAGCTAGGGTCAATTCAAGGCCAGACAAAATAGAAATCTTTACCAGAGTATATTTTTCATAGATAAAGTCAAGGTGCAAAACCGAGAATTTTGCGCCATTTACTCCATTCTCAAACCCAATGATGACCTGATAGCGGGATATACTTAGCTAAGATAGTCAAGTTACCACTGGCGAAGGATTTATTGGGGATCTCAGCCCAAAATCATCTACAATAGTGGAGAGTTTTTTAGCTAAGAATTTGTTTTGATGGGGAATTTTAGCGAAATAAACAGAGGCTCGAGCCGATAGCACATCTGTGTTTTCAATGTATATTGGGCATAATACCCGGTAATTTTCAACTTCAAGATTCTTTACAGATTCTAACGGTGAGCAGCACTTGAGAATCCGTTGTAATTTGTACAATGCAGCTATGAAGTGAATCTTTTTTTTGTGATTGGGCTTTTCCTTAACGATATTCATGAGCATTTCGTCATCTGTGCTGAGTGATCTGCTACAGTCAATACCCCACCTGCGACCCCAGCTATATTTCAAGGCTTCATTAACAGCGCTTTCCCACGCGATGGAAGATCAGGTGTTAGCGGGGACTTTAGAGCAGCCATTGGTAATTGCTAGCTTCCAACGTGAGCGATACTATCGCCAAGAAGCTCATCGCTATCAGCGTTTAGCTATGGGTAGTAATCAAATATATGTTTTATCCGCACGGGAAACGGAATTTACCAATAGTTCCCAATCTTATGAGCAGGTAGTATTTGAAGCAGAAGATGCCTTAAGTCAAGAATGGCACTTGGTGGTAATTGCTGATAACTATGCTACTTGTTTAGTGTGCCGGGAGAGCCTGGGTTCCATTACCAAAAACCAGCAAACACCGGAATTTAGCTCTAATCTAGATATGGATACGGCGCGCCGGTTTGAGGGAAT
This sequence comes from Anabaena sp. CS-542/02, assembly GCF_028331085.1. Lineage (NCBI taxonomy): Bacteria > Bacillati > Cyanobacteriota > Cyanophyceae > Nostocales > Nostocaceae > Anabaena > Anabaena sp. CS-542/02. Next base: position 8,043 of record NZ_JAQMTM010000005.1, on the reverse strand, counting down.
CTGGACATCAGAACGGGGGGTGAGCCTGAAAGCAGCGGAATTGCTATTAGATAGGATTATAGTTTATAGACCAGACCTGGAAGAAAAAATTCAACAAGCCCGCCAGAGGTTTGGGATTGGGCCAGGGAAAAATTATTCCCTCGTACAAACAGCTGAATATGCTTGTGATATAGACACCGACCCCTTTGTCCAGCGGTTGGTAACTTATCTACAAGCTAGTCAGTACAAATTGCACAAAGCCTATCGTTCCATTACTGCCCAATCACGAAAAGAACGTTTAGTCAATTCCATTAGTACAGCGATTAGGCGATCGCTCGATCCCCACGAAGTGCTACAAGTAGCGGCAGAAGAACTAGGGGAACATTTAGGGGCTAGTAGGTGCTTAATTTATCGTGCACAAGCTACAGATGCACAGGCGGATATTAAACATGAGTTTTTAATTCCGGGAATTTTACCTGTAGTTGGGGAAATTTGGCAGTTAAGGGAGAATCCTTTATTTCAAGAAGTAGTAGAAAAGGGTGAGGGAGTGTGTGTAAATAATACCCTGAGTGATGGTCGTGTGATTAATTCGGATAAACTGAGTGAAATTGCTGAGAAGTTCGCTATTCGTTCTTGGTTAATCGAACCAGTATTATTTCAGGGGAGGTTGTTAGGGATTGTAGAATTACACTATTGTTGCTTACCACGACACCAATGGCAATCGGGAGAGCAAGACTTAGTAAAAGCCGTCGCCACCCAAATGGGAGCAGCATTAATCCAAGCCGAAGCCTACGCCAATCTTGAAGAGCTAAACCAGCAGCTAGAAGCCCTGGACCGTACCCGCAGCAACTTAATAGCGATTACCGGACACGAACTGCGCACGCCCCTATCCACAATTCAGGTGTGCTTAGAAAGTTTGGCGAGTGAGCCGGATATGCCTTTAGAGTTGCAGCAAGTGATGCTCAATACTGCGCTGTCGGATTCAGAAAGAATGCGAAAACTAGTGCAAGATTTCCTCACCCTTTCCAACCTAGAAAGCGGGCGGGTAGAATGGCATCCAGAAGCCCTGACCTTACAGGAATGTGTAGATTTAGCTCTCAGCCGACTACGCAGCCGTTCCGCCACAGAACCGCCGCCCAAAATCCAAACTCAAATAAACCCAAATCTGCCCTTAGTCAGAGCTGACGGTGATTGGCTGGTGGAGGTGATAGCTAAACTAATCGATAACGCTTGTAAATTTACTCTACCTCCAGGAACGATTACGATTACAGCCACTCAGAAAAGCAATGATGTAGTTGAGGTGACAGTGGCTGACACTGGACGGGGTATTGAACCCAATCGTCTAGAAATCGTTTTTGACCGGTTTTATCAAGAAGAAGGTGCTATGCGACGTACTGCGGGGGGTACTGGTTTGGGACTAGCAATTAGCCGCCAAATTGTCAATGGCTGGGGTGGGGAAATTTGGGCAAAATCCAATGGGAAAGACCAGGGTAGTCAGTTTCATTTCACTGTTCCCATTGCCCACATCAGCCAAGAACAACAGCGCAGAAAAGTCAAGAGTAATTCCTAAGACTAAAAACTGTTACAGTCTATGACGCGATCGCAATATGATCGGGTCAGCGGTGTTACGATTCCCTAAAAACCGTTGAGAGAGATATTTTTTATGGCAGAAAAACTTTCTGGACAAACCCCCCTATTTGGTGGTAGCACTGGTGGCTTACTCCAAAAAGCAGTAGAGGAAGAAAAGTACGCTATCACTTGGACTAGCCCTAAAGAGCAAGTTTTTGAAATGCCTACAGGTGGCGCTGCTACTATGCGCAAAGGCGAAAACCTGCTATATATAGCTCGTAAAGAACATGGCATTGCCTTGGGCGGTCAACTCCGGAAATTCAAAATCACAGACTACAAAATTTACCGGATTTTACCAAATGGGGAAACCACCTTCATTCACCCAGCTGATGGTGTGTTTCCAGAAAAAGTTAACGCCGGGCGCGAAAAGGTGCGTCATGTACCACGCAGCATTGGGGAAAATCCCAGTCCCGCTAAACTTAAGTTCAGTGGTAAAGCTACCCACGATGTCTAGAGGTTAGGTATTGGGGATGAGGGGAGTAATGGAATTGTTTCTCCCCATCCCCCTGTCCTCCTGTGCTCACCACTCTCTAAATCCATTTATGATGTTCCCTGATTTCTCTGATTTTTCTGAACTAGCTTTACAAGGTAATTTTGTCCCAGTGTATCAAGAATGGGTAGCCGACCTCGATACGCCAGTATCTGCTTGGTATAAAGTCTGCTCGGTTCAGCCTTATAGCTTTTTGTTGGAATCAGTAGAAGGGGGCGAAAACATCGGCCGTTATAGTTTACTCGGTTGTAATCCCCTGTGGATTTTGTCCGCCCGGGGTGACACGACTACTCAAACACATCGTGACGGTTCTCAGGTTGTGTTTGCAGGAGACCCGTTTACAGCTTTGGCTCAATGTTTGGCACCCTATAAACCAGTGACTTTACCCCAACTCCCCCCAGGAATTGGCGGACTGTTTGGCTTTTGGGGTTATGAGTTGATTCGGTGGATAGAACCACGTGTACCTATTCATCCCCCAGATGAGCGTAATATCCCTGATGGATTGTGGATGCAAGTAGACCACTTGTTGATTTTTGACCAGGTGAAACGGAAAATCTGGGCGATCGCCTATGCTGATTTACGTGATCAAGATGTGAATTTATGGCAGGCTTATGAACAAGCTTGCGATCGCGTCACACAGATGCTCTCTCAGTTATCCCGCCCTGTGTCGCCCCAAGAAACAATGTTAGAATGGACACCGCCGGGCAGCAAGGATGGGGGAGGGATAGAAGAATATACTAGCAACTTGACACAGGAGGAATTCTGTGATAGTGTAGAAAAAGCGAAGGAATACATAAAGGCTGGAGACATATTTCAAGTCGTTATATCCCAGAAGTTATCGACAAAATACACAGGTAATCCCTTTGCTCTTTATCGCTCCCTGCGGCAAATTAATCCTTCCCCCTACATGGCTTTCTTTAACTTCCAAGACTGGCAAATTATCGGTTCCAGTCCGGAGGTAATGGTAAAATCCCAAGCCGATGGAGCGGGTGGGGTAGTAGCCACAGTCAGACCCATAGCTGGGACGCGTCCGAGAGGTAAAACCCCACAGGAAGATGGAGCTTTAGCTACAGATTTACTGCAAGATCCCAAGGAAACAGCAGAACACGTGATGTTAGTTGACCTAGGTCGTAACGACTTAGGAAGGGTCTGTGAAAGTGGAAGCGTGAGAGTTGATGAGTTGATGGTGGTAGAGCGTTATTCCCACGTGATGCACATTGTGAGTAATGTGGTGGGTAAGCTATCATTAGATAAAAGCGCCTGGGACTTACTCAAGGCCTGTTTCCCTGCGGGTACTGTCAGCGGTGCGCCGAAAATCCGGGCGATGGAAATTATCCACGAGTTGGAACCATGTCGTCGGGGTGTTTATTCTGGGGTCTATGGTTATTACGATTTTGAGGGACAATTGAATACTGCGATCGCGATTCGCACGATGGTATTGCATAATCATACTGTAACCGTCCAGGCGGGTGCGGGTCTAGTGGCTGATTCTGACCCACAGAAGGAATATCAGGAGACCTTGAATAAAGCTCGAGGTTTGTTAGTAGCTATTAGTTGTTTACAATGATGTAGTATTTAATCAATTTTTTGCGCGAGGATCAGGTTTAATACATTCAGTTCCCGGGAGTGTAGTAGATATTTTTCTGTGAACAGTTTTTGTCTCATTTCTGCTAAAGCGGAACTTCTAAAGACTAAAAAGGGAAACTCTTGATAATTATGACCTATAGGTAAGATGTTAGTGACAGGGTATAACGAACGAAGGTATGTAAATAGAATATCACGGAAACGCTGGTCTTCTGGTTCTTCTGGTTCCTCAGCAAAATATTGACTCATCACTTCTCCACTAATAAATGCAAGTAAGGGTAAGGCGTAATATTGGTCACTATATTCACTGGTTTGTGTGAAGTTTTGTGTCTTGGGTGGCGCTTTTTTCAATTTTTCCACTAGTTCAATTGCATCTTGAGTTGCAAATCTTAAGTTTTCAGGATAAATGGGATTTTTACTAATTAGTTTGAGATTATCCCATAATTCTCCATGAGCGTACTTTTCTATATCCAGTAATTTCATTTGATAAGATTCTTGGATATTTTTACTAGGTACTATGAGCAAACCACCGTTAATATAAGCTAACTCTAAAGGAGGAACATCTAGTAGTTGATCAAAACTATTAGCTAATTGCAAAAATTGCTCCTTAAAAGACTTCTGTAATTTTAAATAACTTTCTTCCGTAGTTTTTTCCACCACAAAGTCACCATCTCCCATGAGTGTCTCTAAACTGGTATAGACTTGTTTTAATAACTCATGACTCCGATGGATTTGATATTCTTTCTTAAGTTGGTTGATCAGATTAACTATCTGACTAGAAAATGTTTCCCCAGCAGCTAAAACCGACTTACCACCGATAGGAATCAGTATATATTTCTTTCTGCCAATTTTACCATAACCATATATGCGAGTCATCATAGAAGCCTTAAGAATTAACAGCAGGTTTAATAAATTGAGGACACTTTCTTGTAAAGACAATTGAGGGTCATCTTGGTAATAAACAGAACGTTCAGCTAAATAGAAGTACAAGTATTTATCTTGGTTATCTATATGATCATTTCCCCGACCGCGATAAATCACCTGAATGATTTCCATGAGGTTTTTTTCAATCTCAAACTTAGGGATTTCTACCAAAATGTGCTTGGCTTTGGGGAAAGATAAACCACGACTTCCCGAAGCAGTCATGAACACTACCTTGACATTTTCCTGATACTGTTGAAGTTGTTGTTTTTCTAATTCCGAGATATTGGCGTGTATTTCTATATAATGAGTATTTTTCTGGAAGTTCTCTTTACCCAAAGTTTCCTGGAGCTTGTCAATAATTTGTGTTAGTTTGGGTTTATTTTGGATGTATACTATAAATTGTTCCACCTGAGAATCTTGTAATAAATTCTGGATATCGGCGAAAATCACATCTAAGAGCTTTTGCTCTAAATTAGATTTATCCTTTAACTGGGCGCGATCGCTAAATTTACAAGACTCAATAAAAATTTGATAGCTAATAGTTAAGCTTTTAGCTGGGTAGGAATTAGCGTTAATCATGGTCGCAGGTAATTTTTTAAACTGCAAATTGACCACTGACAGGGGTTGAATCTTTTCCCCAGCGTGACGAAAGTAGATTTTATTGGGTTCGGGGGTAGTATTTTCTAGATGTTGACAAATGACATTTTGATCCACGATGGAAGCATCTGCAATAATTACCTTAGTGTTAAAACCATTTTCAGGTTGATTTAATTGATATTTATTGATGAGTTTATGAATACCATGGAGAAACTCCACCCCTCCCTCATCCCCGGTAATTTCGTCTATCATGATAAATAGATGTTTGATGCGACGGGAGATATTTTGCATCTTTTGGGGAAAGACCTTATTTTCCCTGGTGTTGTATGCGTCGCTGAATATTTTATCCAGGTGTTTGAGGGTATCTCCAGTCTGAGTTTTCTTTAAAGACTGGGTGGAAGTAGTAGCAATAACGTTGTCAGATAATTTGTGAGTAATGGTAGTATATAGTCCTTCGCAAAGACTCTTTAAAACACCTGCGGTTTTTTCTCCCCGGTCTATAATAGTATCATCGGTGATGTGTTCGAGTCGGTTACTGCGTCTCACCCCTCTTTCCAGATTTTGACTCTTAAGAAAATTAACTTTTCCTCGAATAAAATCCTCTTGATATAGGTTCGAGGTATATTCAACAGAGCATTTACCAGAGTTATCCTGAATCAGGTGAGTATGAGTATTGATCGCCAAGATTCTGTCATCTACTAAATTACCGGTTGCTTTATCCTTGAATTTTTCGATGATGTCGAGATTTACCTGTTTGCGGGGACTGACATAGAAAAATAGAAACCCTTCATCTAGATGATGTTTGAGAAAATTGACGATCGCAGTGGTTTTACCAATACCTGGGTTTCCGGTGAGGAATATATAGGTATTCTCAGACAGCAAAGATTTCTGAATCAGTTGACTATGTGCTTCGCGAAAGTTGTAGCTTCCCGTCAAACCTAAGTCGGAAATTAACTCTGGAGGAACTGGGGCGACAGAGTTAAAAAAGTCGCTAATTTTCTCGGTGTGAGGTGGTATGATATTGATGCGATCGCGGCTAATATTTAAAAGAGAGTTGACAAATTCCCTACCTTGGTCAAAACTACTCCCAGTGTTACGCTTAATTTTCTCTAAAACTCGACGACGCGCGTGGGTGATTTCTTCTGTTGTATCATGTGATTTATAGATTTGATGACAAGTCTCAAAAATCTTGAGTTGATCTGGTGTAATAGATATAGTATTGAATGAGCGATCGCTATAACCAATAGCATTAAACACAATTGACGATTTATCTGATATCATCCCCGTTTCTTGGAGAAATTGGTTAAAGCTATAAATATAAGCTGCTGCTTGAATTAACTTAGCGGTTTCCTTATCTTTAGCTTTAAAAGCTGTGAAATAGTCTGTTAAACTGGGGGAGAAGTCCAACCCCAAAGAATTAGTATCAACACTCAAGCTAGAAAACACACTTTTAGAACGGACATAGTTAACATCCCGCATCAACAAGTTGCGAATAACTTCCACATAATCAATATTTTGGATATCTTCATCAGTGTGAACAGAAAATATTGATAAATCAAGACATAAAACCCGATATTTACGCCGACACTTGAGCAAAATTAAAGTATCTGCATTGAGAAAACTACCTTTTTCCTGATATCTAGGAATATAGTCAGCAGTATTTTCTAACTGATCAAACTGGGAAAGAACATCTTTAAACCACTGGGTCTGGTCGGTTTCATAAGTTCCAATACTGTTATCACCATGAAAGCAGCATTGATAATAGAGAATTTCCAGATCCTTAATTTGATCTCCCAAGGATGTCAAATATTCTCTCAAGAAATTTAACCCTGATAAAAATCCCTTTTGAACAAAGAATTGACACCAAGTTTCAGCTATATCTCGTTCTAAGGTACTTAATACCCTATCAACTATTCTTTGTCGAATTTTAGAGAACTTGAGGTTTTCTAATTGGTGACGATATAAATTACCAAATCTGTGCTTAATTTGTTTCTGCTGAATATAGCAGAGAACACCAATATTAAAACCCACCTCAAATAATCTTCCTAAATCCTCAGCTATGTTCGCAGTCATATTGATTTATTTCCTTTTCTTATTAGTCATCCTATTTGAGTTGAGAAATTATCAGTGAGGAAAGGGGACAGGGAACAGAAATTGTTCAGAAATGAAATCTGACTTTAGCTTTGAGACGGGGGTTTCTAACCCCCGGTTCCCCGTGTAGCATCAACCGGAATTTTTCAACCCAGGGCGATCGCCTGTCTCCCTAGTTATCAGACATCTGATTAACAATATTCATAGTTTCCACACTCACCCTACACACCCGCATCAATAAATCTATTACCTGTTCTTTGTAGTCTGCAAACCGGTAAGTATTAAACTTTTCCGCAATGGTGGGGTCCTTGGGTTTCTTCTGTTTATATTGATCTAAAATCCACTCCAAAGCGCAACGATTGCCTAGCATATATTCCCATGCTATGCTGGGTATACCTTGTAATGTGGTGACATCATCTAAGATAATACTTCCCTGGGTTTTATCAGCCTTTAACTTCGGCTTGGGTTTGGCTTGGTTATCCTTTAAGGGAATATCAACCCGACTGAGTTTATAGGGTGTGATGGTTTCATAGTTGATATGTAAATCCATGAGTTGTTTTCCCCAGTCTACCCATTGGGGAAAGTTATCATATAGAGGTAAGCGGGGGAAGTCTCGTTTTAAATTGAGTTCGTATTTTTGGCGGTACTCTGGGTTATGTAGCACTCCATAGGTGTAGTGGAAGATATCTATTTTAGTAATTGTTGTGTCTTGGTAATGGGTTTGAATTTGTTCTAGTCCCCAGTCGGTG